>NZ_JASCOS010000022.1:0-41832 GCF_029959705.1 Stenotrophomonas sp. PS02297
GAGCCATGCTCGGCTGGGGCTTTCCCGATAAGGCCCCTGCCGAGCATGGCTCGGCACTACGCTCCCTCCCTTGCGCCGCAGGCATAGGGAAGGGGGGGGGGTTGGCTGTTGCTGCTTTGCCGGTAAAGCCCCTTGCCGAGCATGGCTCGGCACTACAGTGCTTACTGCTGTTCGCGGGCGATGGCGCGCCAGCCGATGTCGCTGCGGTGGAATTCGTTGGTCCAGTGGATCTTCGCCACGCCGGCATAGGCGCGCTGCTGCGCATCGCCGACGCTGTCGCCCAGCGCGGCCACGCACAGCACGCGGCCACCGGCGCTGACCACGTTGCCGCCGGCATCCAGCGCGGTGCCGGCATGGAAGACCTTGGCACTGGCCGGCACATCGCCCAGGCCACTGATCACATCACCGGTGATCGGCGTTTCCGGGTAGGGCCTGGCGGCCAGCACGACACCGAGTGACGGGCGCGGGTCCCACTGCGCCTCCACGCCGGCCAGCGCGCCATCAATGGCGGCTTCGACCAGATCCACCAGATCCGACTGCAGGCGCAGCATCACCGGCTGGGTTTCCGGGTCGCCGAAACGCACATTGAACTCGATCACCTTGGGCGCGCCGCTGGCATCGATCATCAGGCCGGCATAGAGGAAGCCGGTGAACGGCACGCCGTCGGCAATCATGCCGGCCACGGTCGGCTCCACCACCTCGCGCATCACCCGGGCATGCACGTCCGGGGTCACCACCGGTGCCGGCGAATAAGCGCCCATGCCGCCGGTATTGGGGCCGGTATCGCCGTCACCCACGCGCTTGTGGTCCTGGCTGGTGGCCATCGGCAGCGCGATGCGGCCGTCGACCATCGAGATGAAGCTGGCTTCCTCGCCTTCGAGGAACTCCTCGATCACTACGCGTGCGCCGGCATCGCCAAAGGCATTGCCGCTGAGCATGTCGTGCACGGCGGCTTCGGCTTCTGCCATCGTCATCGCCACGATCACGCCCTTGCCGGCGGCAAGACCGTCGGCCTTGATCACGATGGGCGCGCCCTTCTCATGCAGATAGGCCAGCGCTGCGTCCACTTCCGTATGCACGGCGTAGTACGCGGTGGGAATGCCGTGGCGGGCAAGGAAGTCCTTGGCGAAGGCCTTGCTGCCTTCCAGTTGCGCGGCGGCGGCGGTCGGCCCGAAGATGCGCAGGCCCGCCGCGCGGAACGTATCGACCACGCCGGCCACCAGCGGCACTTCCGGACCGACCACGGTCAGGCCCACGGCCTCGTCCTGCGCCAGCTTCAGCAGGCTTTCGATGTCGGTGACCTTGATCGCGACATTGCGGCACTTGCCTTCGGTGGCGGTGCCGGCGTTGCCGGGGGCGACGATCACTTCGCTCACGCGCGCGGACTGGGCCAGCTTCCAGGCCAGGGCATGTTCGCGGCCGCCGGAGCCGATGACGAGGATCTTCATGGGGAATGGTTCCTTTGGGGCGCTCAAGGGGAATGGCAGTCGGACGCTTTCAGCGTGGTCTCGAAGAACAACGCGCCATCGGCATCGACGAAGCGACGGCGTACACCACCGCCGGCGGCATAGACCTGCGCCAGCGCCTGGTCCGTGCACAGCTCGGCCATCGCGCCCTGTTCATCCCGGCGCAGCGCCTCGAACAGGTCGGGCTTGGCCTTGGCCATGGCCACGGTGGCGTCGGAGAAGCGGATCACCAGCACCAGGTCGTCGCCATGGCGGTGCACCGAATCGACGATGAGCCCGTCGCGGTAGGGCGTGGGCAACTGCTTGCCAAGCGCGGCGATGGCCTGCCGCTGGGCGTTGGTGAGGTTCGAATCGGCGCAGGCCGTGAGCATCGTTGCCGATGCGGAAAAGGCCGCGAGAGCGAATGCATTACGAAGGTGGGCCATGGCAACGTTCACGCCGTCAGGTCTCGTCGGGACGTGCCTGCCACAGCGTGGAATGCTCGTCTACGCGCTCGGCCTCGGGGCGGCCATTGGAATAGTAGTAGAGAGCCAATGAGCGTCGGGTTGTTCCTTCGGGGCAGGCAAGCGGATCGGGCATGCCATGGAAAGAATCGTGCGTGGTGGAGAAAATCACGCAGCGGTTGGCAACGGGGGCGATGCTCTGCACGCGCGCTGTCATTTCGCGATCCCACAATTCCAGATTGCCGCCCCAGTCCGGGTTCCACTCCGGGTTGAGGTAGATCAGAAGGTTCAACCTGCGATCCAGATTGAAGGCTGGCAGCTTGTTGAAATCCGCATGAACCCTCAGTACCGCTCCCGGCAGGTACTGGTGAAGGCCGCCACCCGTCATGTGCGCGTCCGGGATCAGGTCGCTTATTCCGGTTACCTGTTCCAGGTAGCGGAGGAACGGAGACGAATGCAGTTCATGCACGAGCGCGCGCAATGTCCTGCCGAAGAGAAGCTCGTTGCTGTAGCCAAGTTTCAGCCTTTGCGCCACCCGCCCTTGGGCATCCAGCGCATCGGCACGCCGCCAGTCGTCGATGGCATGGGGGTGCGGAAATTCCCGGACTGCCTCGGCCAAGGCGGATTCCGTGAGCAGCCCATCAATGACGATATGGGGGAATGGCTTCGCATTGGCGTATGCCACTGCATCGGTGGCCACTCTTGATTTCAGGTGTTCCAGCTTGGTCAGCAGCATTGATCGTGAGTCCCCTCAGTGGCGGAAGTGGCGCACGCCGGTGAACACCATGGCGATGCCGTGCTCGTCGGCCGCGGCGATCACCTCGGCGTCGCGCATCGAGCCGCCCGGCTGGATCACCGCGGTGATGCCGGCTTCGGCGGCGGCGTCCAGGCCGTCGCGGAACGGGAAGAACGCGTCGGAGGCCATCACCGAGCCCGGCACGACCAGGCCGGCATCGGCCGCCTTGATGCCGGCGATGCGCGCCGAATACACGCGGCTCATCTGGCCGGCGCCGACGCCGATGGTGCGCTCGTCCTTGGCGTAGACGATCGCGTTGGACTTGACGTACTTGGCCACGCGCCAGGCGAACAGCAGGTCGCGCAGTTCGGCCGCGGACGGCGCGCGCTGCGTCACCGTCTTCAGCTCGTCGACGGTCATGCCGCGGTTGTCGGCGCTCTGGATCAGCAGGCCTGAACCAATCCGCTTGGTGTCGTAGTTGTTGCGCGCGTCGCCGGCCGGGATGCGCAGCACGCGCACGTTGGCCTTCTTCGTCGCATATTCCAGCGCGGCAGGCTCGTAGTCCGGGGCGATCAGCACTTCGACGAACTGGCGGTCGAGGATGGCCTTGGCGGTGGCCGCGTCCAGCATGCGGTTGAAGGCGAGGATGCCGCCGAAGGCGCTGGTCGGGTCGGTGTTGTAGGCCATTTCATAGGCGGCGCCGACATCGGCGGCCACGGCCACGCCGCACGGGTTGGCGTGCTTGACGATGACGCAGGCCGGTACGTCGAACTGGCGCACGCATTCCCAGGCGGCGTCGGCATCGGCCAGGTTGTTGTAGCTCAGCTCCTTGCCCTGCAGCTGCACGAAGGTGGCCAGCGTGCCCGGCACCGGGTACAGGTCGCGGTAGAACACGCCGCTCTGGTGCGGGTTCTCGCCGTAACGCAGGTCCATGACCTTGATGAAGGAGGAATTCATCTGCGCCGGGTATTCATTGCGCACCGGCACCGCGGCGCTGGTGTCGGTCACGGCGGACAGGTAATTGCTGATCGCCGCGTCGTACTGGGCAACGCGGTTGAACGCGGCCACCGACAGTTCGAAACGCTTGGCGGCCGAGAGCTGGCCGTCGTTGGCGGCCAGTTCGGCCAGCAGTGCGTCGTACTGGTCCGGGCTGGTGGCCACGGCGACGCGGGCGAAGTTCTTGGCCGCGCTGCGCAGCATGGCCGGGCCGCCGATGTCGATGTTCTCCACCGCGTCGGCCAGGCTGCAGTCGGCCCTGGCGGTGACCGATTCGAACGGGTACAGGTTCAGCACCAGCAGGTCGATCGGGGCGATGCCGTGCTCGGCCATCACCGCATCGTCGGTGCCGGCGCGGCCGAGCAGGCCGCCGTGCACCATCGGGTGCAGGGTCTTGACCCGGCCGTCCATCATTTCCGGGAAGCCGGTGACATCGGACACGTCCTTGACCGGCAGGCCGGCCTCGCGGATCGCCTTGGCGGTGCCGCCGGTGGACAGCAGTTCGACGTTGCGCGCGGCCAGCGCACGGGCCAGATCGATCAGGCCGGTCTTGTCGGAAACGGACAGCAGGGCCCGGCGTACGGGCAGCAGATCAGCGGACATGGGGTGGGGAGGGAAGCGGAAGCGGGCCGGTATTGTAGCCGCGCGTTCACCTCCATGCCCCCGGCGGGCGGCGCGTGCCCGCGGGGCGGGACTCAGGCCAGCCCGTATTCCTTGAGCTTCTTGCGCAGGGTGGCACGGTGGATGCCGAGCAGGGCCGCGGCGCGGCTCTGGTTGCCCTCGCAATGGTTGAGCACTTCCACGAACAGCGGGATTTCCATCTCGCGCAGCACGATCTCGTAGACATCGTCGGCGTCGCAGCCGTCCAGATCGCGCAGGTAGCGCCGCACGGACTGGGCGACGTGTTCGCGCAGCGGCGGCTTCGGAGCGCCACGACTGCTGTCAGGACGGGGTGGGGCAGCGTTCAAGGGGATTCCCGGATTCAGCGGAGCCGGCGCGGCGCGCCCGGCATGGGGAGGGGAGTCTAGCGCGTGGGCGAGGGGGCTGCCATGCCGGACGGCCCCGTCAGCGGAACTCGAAGGTGTAAGCCACGGTGGCCGCCGAGGGCTCGCGCAGCTGGAAGGAGACCTGCGCGCTCTGGCCCGGTTCCAGTCGCTGCGCGGGGTCATGCGCGGCGCCCAGGTAGTCGTGCGGTTGCAGCAGCCGGCGCCCGATCACGCGGCCATCGGCATCGGACAGCGACAGCGACAGCGCCGGCCAGGCCTGCGCCCAGCGCGCGTCGTTGCGGAAGCTGGCCTGGACCTGCAGCACGCCCTGGCGCCCTGCCAGCGGCCTGACTTCGCGCTGCAGCATGGTGTAGGCCTCGGGCTGGTGCCAGGCCGGCAGGGTGCAGCGCAGGACCGCGCACAGTCCGCTCACGACCGGACGCCAGCCGGCGCGGGCCGCCAGCGTGGCGCGGTCGGCGATCACCACCTGGACGGCGAGCAGCAGGGTCAGGGCGGCCAGCAGCAGCCACTGCCAGCGCGGGGGGCGGCGGGCGGCAATCGCGCCTGCGGACGCGCGACGCAGGAAGCTCGGTGCGACGCTTCCTGCATGCGTCGGAGTGTCCTCGTCCTGCTCCATGCTCCTGTCGTCGCCGACGCTGTCCTGGATTTCGTCCCGCGCCGCGACCCTGGGCGGCGCTTCCTGTTCCGCAGTGCCGGCATCGGCTTCCGCCGCCGGCGCCGCGGATCGGGGCATCGGCCCGCTCTGCAGCAGCGTGGCCAACGAAGGACGGGGCGGCGTGGTTTCTTCGCTCATGGCGGGGCGGCTGGGGACACTGCGGTCATTCAAGCACGGCGCACGCCGGTGATGCGCATCCAGTCTTCGTCCTGCACGGCTTGCAGCTGCTCGAACCAGGGGGAGTAGCGCTCCAGCAGTTCGCCTTCCTGGCCATGCAGGATGCCGGACAGGGCGATGCGGCCGCCCGGCGCGACGCGCGCGGCCAGCAGTTCGGCCAGTGCGTCCAGCGCCGAGGCCAGGATGTTGGCGACCACCACCGGATAGATTGTCACCGGCTCGTCCCCGGGCAGGTAGGCGGCGATATGCACGCCATTGCGTTCGCCGTTGTCGGCGGTGGCGGTCAGTGCCTGCGGGTCGTTGTCCACGCCCACCGCGGCGGCAGCGCCGAGCTTGAGCGCGGCCAGGGCCAGGATGCCCGAGCCGCAGCCGAAATCGAGAACGGTGCGGCCGGCCAGTTCGCCATCGGCGGCCAGCTGGTCCAGCCAGCGCAGGCACAGCGCGGTGGTCGGGTGGGTGCCCGAGCCGAATGCCAGGCCCGGGTCCAGGCGCACGATGGCGGCCTCCGCGCCCTGCGCCGCCTCAGGCAGTTCGTGGTTCCACGGCACGATCCAGGTGCGCTGGCCGAACTGCATGGGCTGGAACTGGTCCAGCCAGGCGCGCTCCCAGTCCTCGTCGGCGACCTGGCGGAAACCCGCCGTGCTCCAGTCCAGGCCGGCGTCGAAGGACTCCAGCGCGGCCAGCAGCGCCAGTGCATTGGTCTCGACCGGGAACAGGGCGGTCAGCACCAGCTCGTTCCACAGCGGCGTCTGCCCCACGCCCGGCTCCAGGATCGCGCGCTCGTTGCTGGTGTCGGCATCGGCGTCGAGCATCGTCACCGCCAGCGCGCCGACATCGTCGAGTGCGTTCTCGTAGCGGGGCTGGGTGGCTTCGGTGCAGCGCAGGGTGAGTTCGAGGAAGGGCATGGGTGTGACGGCGACAGCGGAATGGAAGCGGGCATCCTAGACGAGGCGGCCGCCGAATGCGCGCGACGCCCTGCCTGGGGAAAGCCTGGAAGCGGCTTCAGCGGCGAGGGAGCTTTCCCGGAAATTCGTGGGCAAGCCCGATCGCGGCTGGAACCGCTCCTGCGGGTATTGCCGGAAACGGAAGAAGGCGGGTTGCCCCGCCTTCTTCCATCACCGCATCGATTGCGCCGCTCAGGTCAGCGCGATCGACTGGTTCTTGCGCTCGGCCAGGCGCTTTTCCAGGTAGTGGATGTTCTGCCCACCGGCCTGGAAGCCCTTGTCACGCATGATCCGCTGCTGCAGGGCGACGTTGGTCTTGATGCCGTCCACGACCATCTCGCTCAGCGCCACCCGCATGCGGGCGATGGCGGTGTCGCGGTCCGGTCCGTGCACGATCAGCTTGCCGATCATCGAGTCGTAGTTGGCCGGCACGCGGTAGCCGCCGTAGATGTGCGTGTCCACGCGCACGCCCGGGCCGCCCGGCGGGTAGAAGCCGGTGATGGTGCCGGGGCACGGGAAGAAGGTCTCCGGGTCCTCGGCGTTGATGCGGCACTCGATGGCATGGCCGTTGATCTTGATGTCGCTCTGCTTGATCGACAGCTTGTGCCCGGCGGCGATCTTCAGCTGCTCGGCGACCAGATCGATGCCGGTGATCATCTCGGTCACCGGATGCTCCACCTGGATGCGGGTGTTCATCTCGATGAAGTAGAAGCGGCCGTTCTCGAACAGGAACTCGAAGGTGCCGGCGCCGCGGTAGCCGATGCGGATGCAGGCCTCCACGCAGACCTTGCCGATCTCCTCGCGCAGCTCCGGAGTGATGCCCGGCGCCGGCGCTTCTTCGACCACCTTCTGGTGGCGGCGCTGCATCGAGCAGTCGCGTTCGCCCAGGTGGATGGCGTTGCCCTGGCCGTCGGCCAGTACCTGGATCTCCACGTGGCGCGGGTTCTCCAGGAATTTCTCCATGTAGACCATGTCGTTGCCGAACGCGGCCTTGGCTTCCTGCTTGGTGGTGGCGATGGCGTTGACCAGCGCACCCTCGGTGTGGACCACGCGCATGCCGCGGCCGCCACCGCCGCCGGCCGCCTTGACGATGACCGGGTAGCCGATCTCGCGGGCGATCTTGACGTTGGTGGCCGCATCGTCGCCGAGCGGGCCGCCCGAGCCGGGCACGCACGGCACGCCGGCGGCCTTCATCGCGCGGATCGCCTCCACCTTGTCGCCCATCAGGCGGATGGTGTCGGCCTTCGGGCCGATGAAGATGAAGCCGGACTGCTCCACGCGCTCGGCGAAATCGGCGTTCTCGGAGAGGAAGCCGTAGCCGGGGTGGATGGCCTGGGCGTCGGTGACCTCGGCCGCGGCGATCAGCGCCGGGATGTTGAGGTAACTCTCCGACGACGGCGCCGGGCCGATGCAGACCGACTCGTCGGCCATGGCCACGTGCTTGAGGTTGCGGTCGACGGTGGAATGCACCGCGACCGTGCGGATGCCCAGGGTGTGGCACGCGCGCAGGATGCGCAGCGCGATCTCACCCCGATTGGCGATTACGACCTTGTCGAGCATGGCCGGCGCCTCAGGCGATCACGAACAGCGGCTGGTCGAACTCCACCGGATTGCCGCTTTCGCCGAGGATGGCGACCACGGTGCCGGACACTTCGGCCTCGATCGGGTTGAACATCTTCATCGCCTCGATGATTGCCAGGGTCTCGCCGGCCTTGACCTGCTGGCCGACGTTGACGAAAGGCGGCTTGTCCGGCGACGGCGACGCATAGTAGGTGCCGACCATCGGCGCGCGCTGCACGTGGCCGTCGGGCAGGGCATTGCCCGGCTTGGCGGTGCCGCCGGTGGAGGCCTCGGTCGGCGAGCTCATCGGCATGGCCGGGGCGGCGGCCACCGGCGCGGCGACCTGGACCGGGGCGGCGACCATCGGCGCCGGCACGTAGCCGCCGACCGGGGTGCGCGACAGGCGCACGGATTCCTCGCCTTCCTTGATCTCGATCTCGGCCAGGTTCGACTCTTCCAGCAGGTCGATCAGCTTCTTGATTTTGCGCAGGTCCATAGGATGCCTCTTGGGTGTTGTCGGCCGCGGAGCGCCAGCGCGCCGCCGCCGGGGAATGGGGGTCAGAGCCGCTGCAGGGCGGCGTCCATGGCGTAACGGTAGCTGTCCGCGCCGAAGCCGCAGATGACGCCGGCCGCCTTGTCGCTGAAATAGCTGTGCTGGCGGAACGGTTCGCGGGTGTGGGGGTTGGACAGGTGGATTTCGATGAATGGCAGGGCCACGGCCGCCAGCGCATCGCGCAGCGCCACCGAGGTATGGGTGAAGGCGGCCGGATTGATCAGGATGAAGGCGGTGCCGTCGCCGCGCGCGGCCTGTACCCGGTCCACCAGTACATGCTCGGCGTTGGACTGCAGGCTCTCCACCGCGTGCCCGGCCGACCCGGCCTGCCGCGCCAGCGCCGCATCGATATCGGCCAGCGTGGTGTGCCCGTAGACCTCCGGCTCGCGCGTGCCGAGCAGGTTCAGGTTGGGGCCGTGGAGGACCAGCAGTTTCGCCATGTGCCTGCGGTGGACGGGAAAGGGCGGCAGTGTGAGCGAACCGGGGAATGCTGTCCAGTTCGGCGAAATTGGCGACGTTTTAATCGAATGTTTGAAATTGTCCGGCGTGGCGGCGATGCAGTTGGCGCCGGCCCGGAATGCTGGCGGCGGGCCGTCAATGCGGGGCTCATGGCCCGTATATCGATGCAGGATCGCCGCAGATCAATGCAGGTCGGCCGGGTCGGAGGGGCCTGCAGTGCTTTCCGCCCAGGACTCGATCTCGCCGGCCTTGAACGGCCCCAGCTTCTGCTTGACGATCCGTCCCCGTGCATCCACCAGCACGCTGTAGGGCAGCAGCCCCTGGACGTTGCCCAGCTTCGCGCCGGCGTCGCCGGGGCCGGGGGTGTCCAGCACGATCGGATAGTAGACCGGCACGTTGCCGAGGAAATCCAGCACGGCCTCGTGCGTATCCAGCGCCACGCCCACGACCTGCGGGCCGTTGTCGGCATGGTCGGCGGCGAAGCGTGCCAGTTCCGGCATTTCCTCGATGCAGGGGGCGCACCAGCTCGCCCAGATGTTGATCAGCAGTGGCCGGCCGAGAAAGCGGTCGGGGAACACCGCCGGCATGCCGTCCAGGTCGGGCAGGGTGAAGGCGGGCATCGGGTCGCCCGGCTTGGGCGGGGGCGGTGCCGGGGCTGCCGTGGCCGGCATCGTCGAGGGTTCGGTCATCGCCGGCACGACGGGGCCGGCCGGATGGCTCAGCCAGGCGCCGGCGGCCAGCCCGGCCGCCGCGGCGATGCCCACCACCCACCACAGCGCAGTGCGCATCTCAGCGGGCCGCGCGCAGCAGCGCGTCCTCGACGATGGACTGGGTCAGCACGGTCGGCAGCACCCGCGGCGGCGCGCCTGGCCCGTACACCACATAAAGCGGTACGCCCACGGCCTTGTGCTGCTCCAGGAAGGCGCTGATCTGCGGATCCACATTGGTCCAGTCGCCGTGCATGTACACCGCATCCACCCGCTTGAGGGTGTCGCGGAATGCGTCGCTGCCCAGCACGTTGCGTTCGTTGGCCTTGCAGGTCACGCACCAGTCGGCGGTCATGTTGACGAAAACCACGCGGTTGTCCGCGCGCAGGCGGTCCAGCATCTCCGGCGAGTACGCGACCGTGCCTTCGCTGGCCGCACGCGCCGGCGGCTCCATGCGGCTCACGCCCCATACCGGGACCAGCGCCAGCAGTGCCAGCAGGGCGCCCAGCGCCATGCCCGCGCGGCGGCTGTGCCAGCGGCTGCGCTCGAACCACCACAGCCCCAGCGCCAGCAGCGCGGCGCCGGCCAGCAGCAGCGCCATCGCGTCGATGCCACGCTGCTTGCCCAGCACCCACAGCAGCCAGATCGCGGTCAGGTACATCGGGAACGCCAGTACCTGCTTGAAGGTTTCCATCCACGCACCCGGCCGCGGCAGGCGCCGCGCCAGCGCCGGCACGAAGCCGACCAGCAGGAACGGCAGCGCCAGGCCCAGCCCCAGCGCCAGGAACACCAGCATCGCCATCGCCGCCGGCGCGGTGAAGGCATAGCCAAGCGCAGGCCCCATGAAGGGCGCGATGCAGGGGCTGGCGATCACACAGGCCAGCACACCGGTGAAGAAGTCGCCGGCCGCGCCCTTGCGACTGGCCAGCGACTGGCCGATGCCGCCCAGGTTGCCGCCCAGCGTGAACACGCCCGACAGGCTCAGGCCGACCACGAACATCAGGTAGACCAGTGCGGCGATGAACCACGGATGCTGCAGCTGGAAGCCCCAGCCGGCGGCCTGGCCGGCCGCGCGCAGCGCCAGCACCAGCGCGCCGATGGCGGTGAATGCGACCAGCACGCCGAGCGTGTACCACAGCGCATGGCGACGGGCGTGCTGGCGGCTTTCGCCGCTCTGTGCCAGCCCCAGCACCTTCAGCGACAGCACCGGCAGCACGCACGGCATCAGGTTGAGGACCAGTCCGCCGGCCAGCGCCAACAGCAGGATCCACGCCAGCGAATCGCCCTCGCCGGTGCTCGCCGGCGGCTGGCTGCGGCCGGCGTTGTCGGCCGAAGCGTCGGGCGTGGCCGAGGGGGCGCCCTCGCCACTGTCGTTGGGGCGGACCACCAGCGGCTGCGGCGCGGGCGGGTCGAGCGGATCGACGACCGGGAGGTCGGCGGACCTGCGGCCACTGGGTAGCGGCGGGATCACCAGCGGGCTCACCGCGGCCTCGCTGCTGGGCGAGATATTGCCGGCCGGCAGCGACAGCCTGACCCGCCGGGTCATCGGCGGATAGCAGATGCCATCGGTCTGGCAGCCCTGGAATGTGGCCACCAGCGTCGCCGGGCTGGCATCGGTGCGTTCGCGCCGCAGCGGCAGGGGGACGTCGACCTGGTCGAAGTACACCACCACGTTGCCGAAATGCTCGTCGCGGTGCGACTTCCCGGCTGGCCACTGCGGCTTGCCGGTACGGATGCCGGCCGCGCCTTCCAGCGCCAGCGAGGTGCGGTCGCGGTACAGGTAATAGCCCGGCGCAGGCGTGAAACGCAGCAGCAGGCGGTTGCCGTCATCGACGATCGCCTCGAAGCCGAAGGCCTGTTCCGACGGCAGTGGCAGGTTCTGCGTCGCGGCGCTGCCGGGCAGCTTCAGCCCGCCGGCGTCGTTGCGCGCCAGCGGGTTGAACAGCGGTGCGCTGCCCGCCGCCGCCGTCGCGGCGGCGCCGTCTGGCAGTCTTACCTCGATGGTGCGTTTCTGCGGCGGATAGCACACGCCCGCGTCGGCGCAGCCCTGGTAGCGGACTTCCAGCGTCACCGTTCCGGCATCGGCCTCGGCGCTGCCGGGCAGGCTGGCCTTCAGCTGCTGGTGGTAGGTCTCGACATCGCCGAAGAATTCGTCGTGCTTTTTCTCGCCGGCAGGCATCTGCAGCGCGCCGGCGCTGAATCCCGGGCCGGCCTTGACGCTGGTGCGGTGGCGATAGAGGTAGTAACCCGGGGCGATGTCCCAGCGCAGTTCGATGCGGTCGCGGGCGCTGGCCTCGGCATGGAGGGCGAACGCCTGGTCGACCGGCAGCAGGTCCTTTTCGCTGACGGCCAGGGCGGGCAGGGCGCAGAGGGAGAGCAGGCACAAGGCGGTGAAACGGCGCAACAGCATCTTCAAGTCAGGTGTCCTCGCGGGTCTGGGCCCGGATCCAGTCCAGGTAGGCCGGCAGGCCGGCGCTGGGGGAAACCGCCAGTATCTCCGGCAATTCGTACGGGTGGTGCTGCAGGAGTGCCGCCGTCAGCGCTTCCAGGCGGTCGGCGGTGGTCTTGATCAGCAGCTGGAATTCCTCCGCCTGCTCGACCTGCCCCTGCCAGCGATACACAGACTGCATCGGCGGCAACAAGTTCACGCAGGCCGCCAGGCGCCGCTCGACCAGCAGCCGGGCAAGCGCTTGGGCCGTGGCGGCATCGGGGCAGGTGCAGAAGACCAGGCGGGCGTCGCGGGCGTCCATGCCGGAATTTTCGCAGAAATTAAAGAGGGACTTTCCCATATTCCATTTGGTTGTTTGACATCGTTGTCACATCTTGACAATGATCCGCCCTTGGGGATTGCGTGATGATTTTTGTCACGAAATTCACGCATATGACTTGCTCATGTTCGCAGATCGTCAAGGGGGGGGCCGTGGGCCGGCGAAAACAACAGGGCTTCACGCTCATCGAAGTCATGGTCGTGGTGGCCATCCTTGCCATCCTGGCGGCCATCGCACTGCCCGCGTACGGCAAGTACGTATTGGCCGGCAAGACCCGTACGGCTCAGGCGGACCTGCGCGCGCTGTCCGCGGCGCTGGAGAACCACCGGCAACGGACCCTGTCCTATCCGAGCGCGACCCCGGCCAGCGTGGCCGATGTCAAGTCGGCATTCCCGGCCTGGAGCCCGGCAGCCAAATCGGCCGATTTCGGCTTTTCGGCCAACTCCAGCGGTTCCGGCTACACCCTCACCGCTACCGGCGCGGGCAAGCTCAGCGGCTGCACCCTGACCCTGAAGCAGGATGGCGCGACCACGAATTCGGGCTGTCCGGTGGACTGGTGATGAAGCGCGCTGCCGGCTTCACCCTGATCGAGTTGATGGTCACCCTCGCGGTGATGGCGGTGCTGGCCGCGGCCGGCACGCCGTTCGCCCTGTCGTGGATGGACAGCAACCGGCAGATGCAGGCCCGCAACCTGATGTGGGAGGGCATCTCCCAGGCGCGGGCCGTGGCCCTGCGCAATCCAGGCGGGGCGTTGCAGGGGGGCGTGTCCGCCAAGCTGCAGCGCAGCGGCAACACGCTGACGGTGCTCGGCGCCGGCAGCACCGTGGTGCTGTGGACCGGCGAACTGCCCGCCGGCGCCACGACCCAACTGGCCAATGTGGCGGGCAGCGCGTCCGGCGATCTTTCCTGCGTTGCCTTCGACAACCGCGGGCAGCGCGTGACCGCCGGCCCGGACTGCGTCATCGCTTCAGACAGGACCCGCGTCGCGGTCGGTTTCAGCAGCCAGGAAATCCTTCATGTCGACCTGCTTTGATTCCCTTCGCCGCCGCCAGCGCGGCGACATCCTGCTCGAGGCGCTGGTCGGCGTGCTGATCACCAGCGTGATCGGTGCGGGACTGGCGCATGTCGTTGGCCGGGTGTTGAGCAGCCAGCGCGATGCCAAGGTCGAGAACATGGTCGTCGAACAGCTGCGCGGCCAGTTGCATGCCGACGGCGTCGGCCTGTGCGACCGCAGTGTCAGGGTCAAGCTGCCTGATGGCGACAAGACGGTCAGCGTGGCGTGCGAGAGCGCCGCGGCGAACGTAACGGTGTCCGGGATCACGCGTCCGGTCGACGCCCCCGCGCGCGTCGATCTGAAGGTGTCCGCCCGCGACATGGGGGTCGAGGGCGCCGACCTGCAGCTGTCGTCGAGGCAATGACAATGATCGCCACACGCCGGCGCCAGCGCGGCCAGAGCCTGATCAGCATGATGATCGGCCTGGTGATCTCGCTGATCACCATCGCCGCGATGCTGACCCTGTACAAGACGATGGTCGGCGTCTCCAACGAAGCGTCGGTCGCAGCGCGCCGCGATGGCCAGATGGCGGCCGGCCTGCTGGCGGCGCAGATGGAACTGCAGTCGGCGGGGTTCGGCGTGGATTCGACCGTGCCACTTGATGAGCGGCTGTACATTTCCAATAGCGGCAAGCAGGTGGCATGGCTCTACAACGATGGCAGCCGCCGCTGTGCCGGCCTGTGGGTCGACGGCAACGGCCTGTATCGATTGCCGCCCAAGGCCGGTTGCGCCAGCGCCGGTGGCGCTACGTGGAGCGCCAGCGAACGTATCCCCATGGCACTGATGCCCACCGCTGCCGATGGCAGCCTGATCACGTTCAGTGGCGAGCAGGGCGGCGCCTCGGTGGCCGGTTACGCCTTCAGTCGCGAAGAGGCGAACCAAGCCTGTCTGCCCTACATGCAGCAGGACCTTTCTGGCATGCCAGCGTCCACCGCGCAGTGGGTGGCGCTGACGAATGCGACAGGTACCGAACGGCTTTTCTCGATCTGCCTGCCCAACCTGACCGTGGTCTCCGCGTCTCCGCCGGCCGTCTGATGCTGCAAGGAACCCGCACATGAAAAGGAATCGCAAGCATCCGTCCGTACCGCCGCGCCGCCAGCGCGGTGTCGCGACCCTGCTGATCGTGCTGGTGGTCGGCCTGGCCGTCTCGGTCACCGTGGCCGCTACCGTCTACTCGCTGCGCGGCACCCAGGCCAAGCAGCTGACCACCCACTCGGCCACGGCAGCGCAGGCGGCGGCATGGCGTGGCGTGGAGGCGCTTCGCCTGTACCTGCTGCAGTTGGACAAAGCGCAGTTGGCCGGCCTGAGCGGCCCGGTGACCGGGATGGGCGCCCTGGGCGTCAAGTCGGCTTCCGTCGTGAATGTCGCTGCCAGCGGGGTCGACAGATACCAGGTCAAGGCCAGCGTCACCGGCGAGGCGGGTGTCGGCAGCGCGCTGACCACCGCCACCGTGGAGGTGATCTACGACGTGGGTCCGGGAGCGGGTGGTCCTGGTACGCCGCCGGTGTGCCACTCCATGCCCAGTGCCCCCGTTGTGTTCAATGGCAACGTGACCTTGGGCGGTGGCGGAACCCAGGTGGTCGATGCCGAATATGACTACGAGCACATTCTCATTTCCGGTGACCTTATCGTTGGCGGTTCGGAAGTGAAGGTTTCCGGCTGTGTGAAAGGGAACGTGGCTGTCACCGGCGGTGGATTGACCAAGAACGGGCACCTCTATTCAGAAAGCAGGATTACCGTAGGTGGAATGAATTTTCCTGCAGGCGCCCGGTTCTGGGCCAAGGACATGGTGCTCAACGGAGGTAGCGGCGGGCCGATCACTGAGGCCAAGGTCGGTGCGTACGAAGCACAGGTGGTTGTCAACGGCCAGCCGGTGGGCGAGGCGCGGGTTGGCGGCACTCTGATTCCCGACCCCGCCGGACAGGCCTTGCCATGGAGGACGGGCGCGGTCATTCCGGCCAGGAGCGGCAAGGTGAAGATCACGCTGAGCGCAGGCAAGGGTACGGGAAGCGAGGTCGTTTTCCTGCTTAACCTGTTGGCACCAGGCGTGGTGATCGACCCTGCCACTGGGCAAGTCTCGGGCATTTCGAGTGCGCTTGAGCAATTGTCCGGGCCGGCATCCACCACGCTCCATGGCGGCTTCGTGTTCAAGTCCGTGTCTATCTTCGGCGGCTTGTTCGAGCAGAACAGCGGGGCGACGACCAACGTTGATGATGTCTGGGGCTGGGATATCCTGTTGAAGAACGACAGCCGCACCTACCAGCAGGTGCGTGCCGCCGGCGACCTGACCGTCCAGTACAAAAATGTGACGGTCAAAAAATATGTCGGCGGAGGATTCATCTGGGCGCAAAGCGGGGACGTCAGGGGCAGCGGCTTCCCGACGGTGGTGGATGGAAGGACCGCAGGCGATCGTTTCTACGGGGCAGGCAAGCAGTTGATGGCTGACGCCTTGCAGCCGGCGAACTTCAGCGTCTCCGCCCGGCAGGGGAATGTCTCGCCCGGCTTGCCTGGTTTGCCCTACTGCGACGTCCGGACCAATCGCATAGACGCCAATGTCTATAAGGCGATGGCGAATTACGTGTTCGATCTGGACGGCGAAGGCAACCCGATCGTCACGATCCAGAACGTGAAGAGCGCCGCTGGCGTCTCGATTGACGGGACCTATTCGCTGAGCAAGCCGCCAGCGTTTCTGGAGACCCTGCTTGCCTGCGGGTGGAGCGATGGTTTCGCCGAGTGCAAGACGGCTTACAACAAGGGCAAGTGGACCATCAAGCCCTACAGGATGCCGCCGGGAGTCCTGTGGTTCGGTTCGAGTCTGGAGTTCCCGACTGGTGGCACCAACAACAATGAATTGCTGAACTCCATCGTCGTCAACGGCAATGTTTCCCTCGGCACCCAGGGTGGCCGGCTGGAGTTGCACGCTCCCAATTTCGCCACCCCGTCCCAGATCTGTGACGGCGCCTATTGGCCGGCGAATCTGTGCGACAAATCCGGGTCTTCGTCCAAATTCGTGACCTGGCAGGATGCTTCCGGCAAAGACCATGTGGGCTTGCCCATAGCCAATGCGGGTGTGATCGCCACGGGGTGGATGAACGCTGCTGGCTGGACGATCCATGGCAGCGTCCTGTTGGGCAGCTACGTGGAGGTGACCAACGGCAACAAGGTGATCATCAAGGGCAGCCTGAGCGCTGGTAACAACGGCTTCACCGACATTAACGTCGGCTCCAGCGGTGTCCTAGTCGAGACCCCGCAGAACTGGAACAACCTCGGACAGCTCCCTGTTTGCACTACCGGGACGACCGCGACGTCCGTTCCGGCCAGCGCCTCGGTGCTGTGGTCGCGTTACCTGTAGAAATTCCAATCAGAAAAGCCTCCGTAGTCCGGGCAGCTATCTTCTGTGGCGCATCTTGTCCTTCCCTGACGATGCGCCTTTTCTTTGGGTCCGCGGTGGGGAACTTGCCCCGCCGTGAGGAAGTTTGCGCCAGCCCCTTGAAAGCCCTCCGGCGGTCCCCATCTCCCAGCCAAGCCCGTTCTACGGGCGTTTTTACGCGTGGTGCCGCCGCTGCCGCAAGGCAGGGGTGGTGGCCGCCGGACTTTCCAGACCAATCAACAACTTAAGAGGTCTCACATGAGCATCAAGCCGCTGCACGACCGCGTCGTGGTCAAGCCCATCGAAGCCGAGGAAGTCTCTGCCGGTGGCATCCTGATCCCCGATTCGGCCAAGGAAAAGTCCACCAAGGGTGAAGTCGTGGCCGTCGGCCCCGGCAAGCCGCTGGACAACGGCAGCGTCCGCGCTTCAGCGCTGAAGGTCGGCGACAAGGTCATCTACGGCCAGTACGCCGGTTCGACCTACAAGGCTGACGGCGTCGAGTACAAGGTGCTGCGCGAGGACGACGTGCTCGCCGTCATCGGCTGAGCCGCGTTCCCGAACGACTCGCAAGACCCCTTACAACCCTGATCCACTGAGGTATAGCAATGGCTGCCAAGGATATCCGTTTCGGTGAAGACGCCCGTTCGCGCATGGTGCGCGGCGTCAACATTCTCGCCAATGCCGTCAAGGCCACCCTGGGCCCGAAGGGCCGCAACGTCGTGCTCGAGAAGAGCTTCGGCGCCCCGACCATCACCAAGGACGGCGTGTCCGTCGCCAAGGAAATCGAACTGGCCGACAAGTTCGAGAACATGGGCGCGCAGATGGTGAAGGAAGTCGCTTCGCGCACCAATGACGACGCTGGCGACGGCACCACCACCGCCACCGTGCTGGCCCAGGCCCTGATCCGCGAAGGCGCCAAGGCCGTTGCCGCCGGCATGAACCCGATGGACCTCAAGCGCGGTATCGACAAGGCCGTCGTGGCCGCTGTCGCCGAGCTGAAGAACATCTCCAAGCCCACCGCCGACGACAAGGCCATCGCCCAGGTCGGCACCATCTCGGCCAACTCGGACGAGTCGATCGGCCAGATCATCGCCAACGCGATGAAGGAAGTCGGCAAGGAAGGCGTGATCACCGTCGAGGAAGGCTCGGGCCTGGACAACGAGCTGGACGTGGTCAAGGGCATGCAGTTCGACCGCGGCTACCTGTCGCCGTACTTCATCAACAACCAGCAGGCGCAGTCGGCCGACCTGGACGACCCGTTCATCCTGCTGCACGACAAGAAGATCTCCAACGTCCGCGACCTGCTGCCGGTGCTGGAAGGCGTCGCCAAGGCCGGCAAGCCGCTGCTGATCGTGGCCGAGGACATCGAAGGCGAAGCGCTGGCAACCCTTGTGGTCAACACCATCCGCGGCATCGTCAAGGTCGTGGCCGTCAAGGCGCCGGGCTTCGGCGACCGCCGCAAGGCGATGCTGGAAGACATGGCCATCCTGACCGGCGGCACCGTGATCTCCGAGGAAGTGGGCCTGTCGCTGGAAAAGGCCACCATCAAGGACCTGGGCCGCGCCAAGAAGGTGCAGGTCTCCAAGGAGAACACCACGATCATCGACGGCATGGGCGAGAAGGCCAACGTCGAAGGCCGCGTGGCCCAGATCAAGACCCAGATCCAGGACACCTCGTCGGACTACGACCGCGAGAAGCTGCAGGAGCGCGTGGCCAAGCTGGCCGGCGGCGTTGCGGTGATCAAGGTCGGCGCTTCGACCGAAATCGAAATGAAGGAAAAGAAGGATCGCGTCGACGACGCCCTGCACGCCACCCGTGCGGCCGTCGAAGAAGGCGTGGTTCCGGGCGGCGGCGTGGCCCTGGTCCGTGCGGTCACCGCGCTGGCCGGCCTGAAGGGCGTCAACGAAGACCAGAACCACGGCATCCAGATCGCCCTGCGCGCCATGGAAGCCCCGCTGCGCGAGATCGTCGCCAACGCCGGTGAAGAGCCGTCGGTCATCATCAACAAGGTCAAGGAAGGCACCGGCAGCTTCGGCTACAACGCCGCCACCGGCGAATTCGGCGACATGCTGCAGTTCGGCATCCTGGACCCGACCAAGGTGACCCGTTCGGCGCTGCAGAACGCCGCTTCGATCGCCGGCCTGATGATCACCACCGAAGCGATGGTGGCCGAGGCCCCGAAGAAGGACGAGCCGGCCGGCGCTGCCGGTGGCATGGGCGGCATGGGTGGCATGGGCGGCATGGACTTCTAAGTCCGCCGCAGCCTCACCGCTGCCTGTTGCATGCAGAAACCCCGCCGCGAGGCGGGGTTTCTGTTTTCCAGCATGCCGTTGCGCGTGGATCAGCGCGGCAGGTGCTGGCGCACCCATTGCACGATGGCGGCGGCCGGCATGGCGCCGGACTGGCGCGCGAGCTCGCGGCCGCCCTGCAGCAGCACCATCGTCGGGATGCTGCGGATGCCGAAGCGCGTGGCCAGGGCCGGTTCGGCCTCGGTATCGAGCTTGCCCAGGCGCACCTGCGGCTCCAGCTGTGCGGCTGCCCTGGCGAACTCCGGCGCCATCTGCCGGCAGGGGCCGCACCAGGCCGCCCAGAAATCGATCAGCAGCGGCAGCTGCGAGCGCTGCGCATGCGCGTCGAACGCGGCGGCGTCGAGCGCGACCGGCGCGGCGGCGAACAGCGGCCGATGGCAGCGTCCGCAGGCGGGCGACTGGCCCAGCCGCGCGGCCGGCACCCGGTTGATGGCGTTGCAGTGCGGACAGGCGATCTGCAGCAGGTCGTCGGTGTTCATTCTGGCTCTCGCACGGATGCTGGCGGTGGCGATGCGGACAAGTATCGCGCGGCGGCAGTGAATCCCGGTTGCGGCTGAAACTGTCGCATCGCACAAAAAACCGTGTTATCAATGCAACCCATGAACGCAGCCTGCGCCCGCTTTTACTTTTGGTACTACTTTCCGAAGCCGCTGGCGGAGGAAGGACTGCGCTCACCCTGAAGAAACTTCAGACGCATTCCCGAAAAGCCGCCAGCGAACCTGGCGGCTTTTTTAATGCCGCCATCGCCGGGGCTACCCCCACACGAAACGACCCGGAGAACTCCACATGCCCCCCCATACCGACGACCTTCGCATCCGCAGGCTCGACCCGCTGACCCCGCCGGCCCACCTGATCTCGCTGCTGCCCTGCGACGAGCAGGCCTCGCAGACGGTGGCCGATGCGCGCGCCGCGCTGCACCGCATCCTGCACGGCCAGGAAGACCGCCTGGCCGTGGTGGTCGGCCCCTGCTCGATCCACGATCCGGCGGCGGCGATGGACTACGCCCAGCGCCTGCGCCCGCTGCGCGACGCGCTCGGCGGGGAACTCGAGATCGTCATGCGCGTGTACTTCGAGAAGCCGCGCACCACGGTGGGCTGGAAGGGGCTGATCAACGATCCTGACCTGGATGGCAGTTTCAACATCAACAAGGGCCTGCGCGTGGCGCGCGGGCTGCTGCGCGACATCAACAAACTGGGCCTGCCGGCGGGCGTGGAATTCCTCGACGTGATCTCGCCGCAGTACATCGCCGACCTGGTGGCGTGGGGCGCGATCGGCGCACGCACCACCGAGAGCCAGGTGCACCGCGAACTGGCCTCGGGGCTGTCGTGCCCGGTGGGCTTCAAGAACGGCACCACCGGCGATGTGAAGATCGCCGCCGACGCGGTGGGCGCGGCCTCGCATCCGCACCATTTCCTGTCGGTCACCAAGGAGGGCGGCACCGCCATCGTCGCCACCCGCGGCAACCCGGATTGCCACGTCATCCTGCGCGGCGGCAAGCTGCCCAACTTCGATGCGGCCAGCGTGCAGGCGGCCAGCGAGGTGCTGGGCAAGGCGCAGTTGCCGGCGCGGCTGATGATCGACGCCAGCCACGCCAACAGCAGCAAGAAGCCGGAGAACCAGCCGCAGGTGATCGACGACATCGCCGGCCAGCTGGAAGCAGGCGAATCGCGCGTGGTCGGGGTGATGATCGAGAGCCACCTCGTCGCCGGCCGCCAGGACCTGGTCGAAGGCCAGCCGCTGGTCTATGGCCAGAGCATCACCGATGGCTGCATCGATTGGGACAGCACCGTGCAGGTGCTCGAACGCCTGGCCGAAGCGGTGCGCATGCGTCGCCGCGCGCGGCTGGAAGCCGCCGCCTGATCGGATGTGACGCCTGCACTGGCATGCACTGGCCGGTCCACGTTAGCTTACGCGGCGGGAGGCGCGATGCCTCCCGCCTGCTGTCTGGAGAGGCGTGCGCGTCCCGCCCGGCAGGAAGCCGATGACTCACCGTACAAGGGAGAAGGAAGTGATGCGTACCCTCAGCTGCACCGCTGCGATGGCATTGATGCTGGTGCCGGGGCTGGCGATGGCCAAGAAGCAGGTCCAGGACTCGGGCAGCGGTTGCCTGCAGAATCTTTCGGTGACCGGTGGCTTCACCACCGGCAAGCAGTTCCTGGCATCGACCGACCATGAAGGCGTGGGTTACGCCGAAGCGTTCCGCAAGACCGTCGCCGCGATCGAGGCCGAGGGCATGGTATCGATCTCGCCGAACGAGCGCACCGGCTACATCGCCGCCGAGAACCCGGTGCGCGGTGGTGGCGGTTCGACCGTGCCGCTGCGCACCACCGTGCGCCGCCAGGACGACGGCAGCATCCGCGTGGAAGTGCGTTTCAGCATCAAGGGCGGGCAGATGACCTCGAACAAGGCGGTAGGCGAGGGCATGTGCAAGATCGCCGACGCCGCCAGCCTGTAAACCGCGAACGGTCGTAGCGTGGCTGCCGGCACCTGGTTCCTGTACCTGCTCGAATGCAGCGGCGGCAGCTATTACGCCGGCATCACCACCGACGTGCAGGCCCGTTTCCAGGCCCATGCGGCGGGCAAGGGCGCGCGCTATACGCGCGCGCACCCGCCGCTGCGCATCCTCGGCGTGCGTGAGTACGCCGACCGCGCCGCCGCGTCGCGCGCCGAGTGGCAGCTGAAGCGGCAACCCCGCGACCGCAAGCTGGCCTGGCTGGAACACGGCGGCCAATGAGGTAGATTCGGGTCATGGCCGCGGCGGCTGCGCGGCCCAGCGGCCCGGTTTTCGGGCCTCCGGCCGGGGTGGGACGGCAGCGGAAAACCGGCCGTCGCGCACCGGCAACCTCAGCAGCGGGGAAACGCGATGAAGGGTTGGTTCGAGTTGCACCGGAGCAGTGACGGGCAGTTCTATTTCGTGCTCAAGGCAGGCAATGCCGAGGTCATCCTGACCAGCGAGCGCTATACCACGCGGGCGGCGGCCGATAACGGCATCGCCTCGGTACGGACCAACAGTCCCGACGATGCGCGCTACGAGCGCAAGACGGCCAGCGACGGCCGCCATCACTTCAATCTCAAGGCGGCCAACCACCAGGTGATCGGCAGCAGCCAGCTGTATGCCTCGCAGGCCGGGCGCGAGGCCGGCATCGCCAGCGTCAAGGCCAACGGCCCGACCCAGGCGCTCAGGGACAAGACCGCCGACTGAGCAGCGCACGCCTGAAAACGCATGAAGCCCGGGAGTCCCGGGCTTCATGCATCGTGGCGGCGGAAAGCCTCAGGCCTTCATCGTGCCGGTGTCCAGCCAGCGCTGGTGCCAGGACAGTGCCTCGGGCAGCAGGTGCGGGGTGTGCTTGCCGTAGCTGTCGCGGCAGGCGCGCTCGAAGTAGTCGCTGAGCTGGTCGCGGAAATCCGGATGCACGCAGTTGTCGATCAGCGTGCGTGCGCGGGCGCGCGGCGGCAGGCCGCGCAGGTCGGCCAGGCCCTGTTCGGTGACCACCACCGCCACGTCGTGCTCGGTATGGTCGACATGGCTGACCATCGGCACGATCGAGGAAATGGTGCCGTTCTTGGCGGTGGACGGGCTCAGGAAGATCGACAGGAAGCCGTTGCGGGCGAAGTCGCCCGAGCCGCCGATGCCGTTCATGATGCTGCTGCCCATGACATGGGTGGAGTTGATGTTGCCGTAGATATCGGCCTCGATCATGCCGTTCATGCCGATGCAGCCCAGCCGGCGCACCAGTTCCGGGTGGTTGGAGACTTCCTGCGAACGCATGATGATGCGCTGCCGGTAGAAGTCGATGTCGCGCATGAATTCCTCGCTTGCCGCCGGGCTCAGCGCGAAGCCGGTGCAGGAGGCGTAGCGCAGCACGCCGCTGCGCAGCAGGTCGAGCATGCCGTCCTGGATCACCTCGGTGAAGGCCTCCAGGTCGCGGAAACCACTGCTGGCCAGCCCCGCCAGCACCGCGTTGGGAATATTGCCCACGCCCGACTGCAGCGGCAGCAGGTTGGCCGGCAGGCGGCCGCGCGCCACTTCATGCTTGAGGAACTCGATCAGGTGCCCGGCGATGCGCTGGCTGTCGGCATCGGGCGGGTTGAACGGGCTGTTGCGGTCCGGCGCGTCGGTGAGCACCACGGCGGCGATCTTGTCCGGATCGCAGTGCAGCGTGGTCTGGCCGATGCGGTCGTCGCCGCGCACCAGCGGGATCGGCTTGCGGTGCGGCGGCAGCGCGGTGCCGTAGTAGACGTCGTGCATGCCGTCGATGCCCAGCGGCTGCCACTGGTTGACCTCGATGATCACCTTCTTGGCCAGGTCCAGCCAGGTCTTGTTGTTGCCCACCGAGGTGGAGGGCACCAGCGCGCCGTCGGCATGGATGGCCGAGACCTCGATCACCGCGGTGTCGATCTCGTTGTAGAAACCGAACCACACGTGCTGGGCGACATGCGAGAGGTGGATGTCCAAGTAGTCCAGCTTGCCGGCGTTGATGCGCTTGCGCGCGTCCGGGTCGCTCTGGAACGGCATGCGCATGGCGATGCCGTCGACCTTGGCCAGCGCGCCGTCCAGCTCCGGCGCGGTGGAGGCGCCGGTGAGCAGGTTGATGCGGAACTCCTCGCCGCGCTCATGCGCCTGCTCGATGCGGCGGGCCAGGTACTGCGGCACCGCCTTGGGGTAGCCCGAACCGGTGAAGCCGCTCATGGCGACGGTCTCGCCCGGCTGGATCAGCGTGGCGGCTTGCTCGGCGGAGACGACCCGCTCGCGCAGGCGCGGGTCCAGGATGCGTTCGACAGACATGGAGACGACGGTTGCTTGTGGGAATGGTCGATTATCCCGGATGACGGCCGGGGAGGGTGTTCTACCTTCGTGGGATGGCAATATCCGGCCCGGATCTTCTGGACCGGCGGCTGCCGTCTGGCGTCTGCCATCCATGGCCGATGCCCTTCGGGCCATCGCGGCGCGATGTCAAAAACCGCTCCTGGCGCTTTTTTTGCACTGCAGCGTGCAACTTGCCCGCCGACCCCGCAGGATCGCCCTGCATCCCGACGTGGGGGAGGGAGCAAAGCCCGCTGGCAGTTCGCTGCCAGCGGGCTTTTTATTTGGCCGTTCCGCGTCATCGCGGAACAGGCCGTGCGGCCCGATGGAAGGCACCGCGGGGATGCGTGGCCTCCGCCCCCCGCAGCTGCGCTGCGCCGGAGAGTTCGCCTGCCGCCCTGCAGTGGCCCTTGCAGCATGGGGTTGCCGGCATTCCGCTCCCGGCGTGCGTGCACGCGGGCAGACGAGCGGACTACGCGGATCATCCTGGTGAGGGCGGCGCCCTCGCGGCCGTCGCCTTGCGTCGCGCGGTGGCGATGCCGCAGGCCATCGCAACGTCCTGTCCCGGTATCGGATCGGTGGTTGACCGGCGCCGTGCCGGCATCCCCCCGTGGCCCCGATATGTCCCTCGACATGCATCGCGCGTCCGCGCAGCCGGGCCGCGCCGATGCGGGGTGGGCGAAGGCGCGGCGCGGGCAGTCCTTCAGGCACTACGCGTCGCAGCCACGGCGGTACGCAGGTGTCATGAAGATTTTGTGAAGGCGTCGTGAAGGGTCTCCGCATCGAACCGATGAATGGCTGGCCATGTCACGTGTCGATACAAATCGACACAAAAATCCAGGGGGTGAAGTGTGGACCTTTTTGCAAGGGCTGCATTAAGTTGTCGTTAGCCGATGGTTCAGGGTTTGTTTTGTTTCCAGCAAGGTCTGCAAGCGGCTGACGGTTTTGTCATGTGGTCTATCTCTAATTCAAAGAGGGGAAGCACGGAAATGAATCGCAAGTCGAAAGTCATACGACGCAGTGCACTGAGCCTGGCGCTGGGGTTATGCGTCGCCGGCGGTGTGCAAGCGCAGAGCACCACCGGCACCATCTACGGCAGTGCCCCTGCCGGCCACACGATCGTCGTTTCCGGCGAAAACGGCGTCACCCGCACGGTTTCGGTGGACGCCGCAGGCAAGTACAACCTCAGTGCATTGCCCGGCGGCAACTACACCGTCATCGTGAAGGACAGCAACGGCAACACCCTGGGTCAGCGCGGCGTGACGGTGCTGATCGGGTCCGGCGCGAACGTCTCGTTCGGCAGCGACGCGGCCACGCTGGAGACGGTCAACGTCACCGCTGCCAGTGCGCCGAAGATCGACGTCACCCAGACCGACACCCGCACCGTCATCACCGCTGAACAGCTGGCACGCCTGCCGATCGCACGTTCGGTGGAAGCCATTGCCCTGCTGGCGCCGGGCGCCGCAGCCGGCAACGGCCGCTACTTCGGCAACGCGGTGTCCTTCGGCGGTTCGTCGGTGGCGGAAAATGCCTACTACATCAACGGCTTCTTCATCGGCAACCCGATGACCAACGTTGGCGGCTACAGCCTGCCGTGGGGCGCCATCGCCCAGCAGCAGACGCTGACCGGCGGCTACGGCGCGCAGTACGGGCGTTCGGCCGGCGGCGTCATCAGCCAGGTCGGCGCCAGCGGCGGCAACGATGTCCACTTCGGCGCCCAGATCGCGATCCGGCCCAAGGCCTGGCGCAGCGACTACCCGGACCGCAACTACCCGGACATGGACTTCTCGGGGTTCAATTCCAATCCCAATCTGCCCCAGGCGTGCGGTTCCGCTGGCGACCAGCAGTGCCAGTACCACTGGGCCGATCCCAGCATCGCCGGCACGCTGGCCAGCCGCAAGAATGGCGACTTCGAGCGCTCCGATACGGTGTACAGCACCTACGTCAGCGGCCCGCTGGTCAAGGACAGGCTGTTCGGCTTCGCGGCTGCCGAATCGACCCTGACCGATACCGGGCAGGGTACCGGTCCGCAGGCGGCGGAAGGAACCTGGGACAAGAGCCATACCAACGATTGGAAGCTCTACGTCAACCTGGACTGGAACATCACCGACGACCACCTGCTCGAGTACACCTACATGGGGCAGCGGACCCGTGACGGCAGGAATGTCTACGACTACGACTTCGCCAACAATTCCGTCGGCGAGCAGCGTCCGGACCTGCAGCAGGCCGTGGCCCCGGATTCGCTGAAGTTCAACATGTCGGTGCTCAAGTACACCGGCTATCTCAACGACAACCTCACCCTTGAGGCCACCTACGGCCGCAGCCGCCAGCGCTACCGTTCCATCTCGCCGGCCGCCATGGCGGGCATCCCGTCGATCACCACCGCGCTGACCGGTCAGAACCCGGCCATCACCGGCGGCAAGCCCATCACCGGCCAGGCCGGCTCCTATACCGTCCAGGGCGTGGACGCCGTCGACGACAGCTCCGGCCTGCGCGCCGACCTGCAATGGGTGGTGGGCAAGCACACGCTGACCTTCGGCGTGGACAACATGAAGTTCGAGGCCGAGAACGAAGGCCAGCACCAGCTGGCGGACGACTGGCGCTACAGCCGTTCGGGCAACAACTACTACGTGCGCAAGTTCGTGTATGACAACAACACGAACATGTCGCTGAAGCAGAATGCCTACTACCTGGAAGACAACTGGCAGATCAGCGACAACTTCCTGCTCTCGCTGGGCCTGCGCAACGACAAGTTCACCAACTACAACGGCGCCGGCCAGGCCTACGTGGAAAGCGGCGACCAGTGGGCACCGCGCATCGGCTTTGCCTGGGACGTGTTCGGCGACTCCAGCCTGAAGGTGTTCGGCAACGCGGGCCGCTACTTCCTGGCCCTGCCCAACGCGGTGGCCGTGCGCGGCGCGGGCTCCTCGACCTATACCATCGACTACTACCGCTATACCGGCATCGACCCGGTGACGGGCGTGCCGACCGGGCTGACCCAGTACAACCACCTGGTCGCCAATGGCGAGAACGGTTCGCCGGTGGATCCCAAGACGGTGACCGCCACCGATCTGAAGAGCATGTACCAGGACGAGTTCGTGCTGGGTTTCGAGAAGACCCTCGGCGAGAAGTGGACCTACGGCGCCAAGGCGGTCTACCGCGACCTGAAGCAGGCCGTGGACGATATCTGCGATCCGTATCGCCTGGGTGACAAGGCTGGCATGACCTTCACCTCGGACTCGAACTTCGGCTACTTCTACGAGGACGACAACGACGGCTCCCTGTGGGCCAGCCCATATTGCCACCTGGCCAATCCGAGCGGCAACACGTTCACGTTCGCGGGAATCTCCGAGGATCCCAACTCGCCGTACGGCTATTCGCAGAACGGCCAGTACAGGCAGGTCAAGATGAGTGCGGCCGACTGGGGCTGGCCGTCGCCGATGAAGCGCACCTACAAGGCCGTCGAGCTGTACCTGGAGCATCCGTTCGACGGCAAGTGGGAAGGCCGCATCGACTACGTGTACAGCAAGCTGCAGGGCAACACCGAAGGTCCGGCGAACTCGGATACCGGCCAGGGCTCGGATTCGCACGACAACGGCGTGTCGACTTCGCAGAACTGGGACGTGGCCGAGATCATGGCGTACGCCGATGGCTACCTGGCCAACGACCACCGCCACCAGATCAAGCTGCATGGCAGCTATGCGATCAACGACCAGTGGTCGGTCAGCGCCAACGGCCGCATCATGTCCGGCTCGCCGCTCAGCTGCTTCGGCTATTACAACCCCGACGGCAGCCTCGACGAGGCGTCGGATGATGCCGATCCGGTGGGCTACCGCTCGTCCTACCACACCTGTTTCGGCCAGCCGTATCCGCCGGGCTCCAAGTTCATGCCGTGGACCCACCAGTGGGATTTCGGCGTGACCTGGAAGCCCAGCGTGTTCGAGGGCAAGATGGCGTTGAATCTGAGCCTGTTCAATGCGTTCAATTCGCAGACACCGACGTCCTTCGAGACCACCGCAATGGCCGACAACGGCGGCAGCCCGGCGCTTTCGTACACGGTGAACAATACCTATGGGTACATCCGGTCCTTCCAGACCCCGCGCTACATGATGTTCACCTTGTCCTACGATTACTGATCCAGCAATCGCTACCGCAAGGCTATGGCCGGCCCCGCGAGGGGCCGGCCTTTTGTTCCGCATCCCGGGACGCGCGGCTGCGCCGCATGCTGGTGTTGGATTTCCGCATCCGGCCGGTCCGCAGTGCGGCGCGTGCCGCCTCGTCCCTGACATGATGCCCGCGACCGTCGAGGACGCCCGATGAACGAACTGGAAAAACTGTATGCCGATGCCGCCGCGGCGATGAACCGTGCGCAATGGCAACCTGCGCGCGAGCTGAGCGCGCGCCTGCTGCAGGCGAGGCCTGGCGACGCGAACGTGCATTTCATCGCAGGCGTGGCGGCGTCGCGGCTGCGCCAGAGCGGGCCGGCCATCGATCATCTGCGGCGGGCGACGGCCCTGGATCCGGCGCGTGCGGAACATTGGCTGGAGCTGGCGCGCGCCTTCCTCGACGGCTGGCTTGTCCGCGAAGCGGTAGCCGCCGCCGACAAGGCGTATGCATTGGGGTCCGCCGAGGCGATGGTATGGGCAAGGCTGGGCACGATCTACGGTCGCGCCCATGTGCAGGAGAAGTCGGCGGCTGCATTCGCCCGCGCCGTCGAGCTGGCGCCTGGATCGGCGGGTTACCGCTTCAATCTGGTGGTCGCGCTGATGGCCGTTGGCGACCTTGAGGGAGCCGAACGCCAATGCCTGGAATGCCTGCGCCTGAATCCCGGCTTCTGGAGGGCGTGGTTGATGCTCGCGCAGCTGTGTCGCCCGACGCCGCAGGACAATCATGTCGCGCTCATGCGCAAGCTGCTGTCCGTGCACCAGGCCGATGACGAAGCGGCGATGTTCCTGCACCTGGCGCTGGCCCGGGAGCTGGAGGGACTGGCCGAGTACCAGCCGGCGTTCGAACACCTGGCCGAGGGCAAGCGCAGGGGAAGGCTCGGCCGCCGCTATTCGTTCGAGCGCGACAGGCAGCTTTTCGATGCGTTGATGGAAATGCCGCTGCCGCCCCAGGATGAAGTGGCCGGCGACCCGTCCGTCGCGCCGGTTTTTGTCATGGGCATGCCGCGCAGTGGCACCACCCTTGTCGAGCGCATCCTGTCCTGCCATCCCCAGGTGCATTCTGCGGGCGAGCTGGAGAATTTCCCCCTGATGGTCAAACGCGCCAGCGGGAGCGCCACGCCTGCCCTGACCGACACGGATACCCTGCATCGCTCCTGCAGGCTGGACTGGGCGCAGTTGGGCAGGGAGTACATCGAAGGGACGCGCACCCTGACCGGCGGCAAACCGCGCTTCGTCGACAAGCTGCCGCACAACTTCCTCTATGCCGGCCACATCGCGCGGGCGCTGCCGAACGCGAGCATCGTCTGCCTGCGCCGGGGCGCCATGGATACCTGCCTGGGCAATTTCCGCCAGTTGTTCTCGCTGGCCTCCCCGTACTACGACTATTCATTCGATCTGCTCGATACCGGCCGCTACTACCTGTTGTTCGACCGGCTGATGCGGCATTGGGAGCGGACGATGCCCGGCCGCATCCTGCAGATCGATTACGAAGACCTGGTGGACAACCAGGAAGCGGTCACCCGGCGCTTGCTGGCGCATTGCGGCCTGTCCTGGGACGAGGCCTGCCTGCGCTTCCAGGACAATGCATCCCCGGTGTCCACCGCCAGCGCGGTACAGGTGCGGTCCCCGATGTTCCGTTCGTCGCTGCAGCGCTGGAAGCGCTATGAGGCGCAGCTCGGTCCGTTACGTGCCCTGCTGGAGGCGGGAGGCATCAAGATCGACGCCTGAGATGCCCGCCGATTCCACGCATCCCGGCTGCGATGCCAGAATCCGCGGATGACGATTCCGCCCGCCGACCTGCCCGATACCCTTGCCCCGCTGCTCGACCGCGCCATCGCCCGCCTGAAGCTGGCCGCGCCGGATCCTTCGCAATGGCCGCAGTCGCCCGGTTTCGAAGCCGGCCTGCGCCGTCTGGCGCTGGCCAGCGATTTCGCCATCGATACCCTGTGCCGGCAACCCGGGCTGCTGGCGTCGCTGGCGCAGGGCGACCCCTTGCCGCCTCCGGTCCTGGACCCGCTGCACCCCAGCGCCTGGCCCGCGCAGTTGCGCCGCTACCGCGCCGCCGCGTCCACGCGGCTGGTCTGGCGCGACGTCAATGGCCTGGACGACGTGGATGCCACCCTGCTCGGCGCCACGCGGCTGGCCGAGGACTGCCTGCAGCTGGCGCTGGCCGCGCTGGAGCAGGAGTTCGCCCAGCGCCACGGCGTGGTGCGCGCCGAGGACGGCAGCGTGCAGCGGCTGGTGGTGTTCGGGCTGGGCAAGCTGGGCGGCGGCGAGCTGAACTTCTCTTCCGACATCGACCTGGTCTACGCCTATCCGCAGGCCGGCGAATCCGACGGTGCGCGGTCGCTGGCGGCCGAGGAATACTTCGCCCGGCTCGGCCAGCGCCTGGCGCGGCTGCTGGACGAGACCACCGCCGATGGCTTCTGCCACCGCGTCGACCTGCGCCTGCGCCCGTTCGGCAGCGCCGGGCGGGTGGCGCTGTCCTTCGCCGGCATGGACCAGTACTTCCAGCGCGAGGGCCGCGACTGGGAGCGCTATGCCTGGATCAAGGCGCGCACGGTGGCCGGCGACATCGCCGCCGGCGAGGCCTGGCTGGAAACGCTGCGGCCGTTCGTCTACCGCCGCTACCTGGACTACACCGCGCTGGACGGCCTGCGCGAGATGAAGGCGGCCATCACCGCCGAGGTTGCGCGCAGCGACCGCTTCGACGACATCAAGCGCGGGCCGGGCGGCATCCGCGAGATCGAGTTCCTCGCCCAGGCGCTGCAGCTGATCCGCGGCGGCCGCGAGCCGGCGCTGCGCGAGCGGCGCCTGCTGCCGGCGCTGCAGGCGCTGGTGGAGTCCGGGCAGATGGATGCGGCCGACGGCGCCACGCTGATGGAGGCGTACCGGTTCCTGCGCCGGCTGGAGAACCGCCTGCAGATGCTGCGCGACGCACAGACCCATCGCCTGCCGGCCGACGCGGACGACCGCGAGCGCATCGCGCTGGGCCTGGGGTACGCCGGCTGGGACGCCCTGCTGGCCGTGCTGGACGAACAGCGCCAGCGCGTGGGCACCGAATTCGCCGCGCTGCTCGCGCCGCGCCGCGGCCAGGCCGCACCGGATGCCCTGTCCAGCTACTGGCGCGTGCTGCCCGACGGCGGCGATGCCGTGGTACTGGCCGAAGCCGGTTTCGCCGACGCCAATGGCGCAGATCAGTCGCTGCGCGAGTTCGCGCAGTCGCTGGGCGTGAAATCGCTGTCCGATGCCGCGCGCGCCCGCCTGGACCGGGTGCTGCCGGCGCTGCTGCATGCCGCCACCCGCTCGCCGCAGCCCGACGCCGCGCTGCGCCGCGTACTCGGCCTGCTGCAGGCGATCCTGCGCCGCACCAGCTACCTGGCGCTGCTCGATGAACAGCCCAGCGCGCTGACCCGTCTGGTCAACGTGCTGGCGCGCAGCGCGCTGCTGTCCGAGCGGCTGGTGGCGTTCCCGCTGCTGCTGGACGAACTGCTGGATACACGCGTGGCCGGCCCGTTGCCGGACGCGCAGGAAATGCGCGATGCCTGTGCCACGGCGCTGGCGATCGACGACCCCGAAGCGGCGCTGCGTGCGCTCAACGAAGTGCGGCTGGCGCTGAGCTTCCGCATGGCGCTGGCCTTCCACGATGGCCGCCAGCGCGCGGTGGACTGCACGCGGCAGCTGGCGCAGCTGGCCGACGCCGTGGTGGACGCCGTGCTGGCGATGGTGCGCGCCGACCTGTCGACCGCGCACGGGCAGGTGCCGGGCGGGCGCTTCGCCATCATCGGCTACGGCAGCCTGGGTGGGCTGGAACTGGGCTTCGGCTCGGACTTGGACCTGGTGTTCCTGTACGACCACCCGCGCGAGGCGGAGGAAAGCGACGGCCCGCGCCCACTGGAAAGCAGCCGCTGGTTCGCGCGGCTGGCGCAGAAGGTGATGGCCTTGTTGTCGGCGGTCACTGCCGCCGGGCGCCTGTACGACATCGATGTGCGCCTGCGCCCGGATGGCGGCAAGGGCGCGCTGGTGTCCTCGCTGGCCAGCTATACCGAATACCAGCGCGAGCGCGCCTGGACCTGGGAGCACCAGGCGCTGGTGCGCGCCCGCGGCGTCGCCGGGGACGCCGGCCTGCTCGCCGGTTTCGAGCAGGTGCGCGGCGCCACGCTGGGGCGCACGCGTGACGCGGACACCCTGTTCGGCGACGTACTGAAGATGCGTGCGCGGATGCGCGCCGAACTGGACCGCAGCGATGCGGCGCGGCTGGACCTGAAGCAGGGCGCCGGTGGGCTGGTGGACCTGGAATTCCTGCTGCAGACCGGCGTACTGGCCGGTGCGGCACGCGATCCGGCGCTGTGCGGGCCGCGCGAAACGCCGTGCCTGATCGATGCCCTGGCCGCCAGCAACTGGCTGTCGGCCGAAACCGCCAGCGTTCTGCACGACGCCCACGCCACCCTGCTCGATGCCGGCCTGTCCTGCACCCTGGACCGGCGTCCGCGCATTACCGTGCCCACGCCGGAAATCGAAACCGCCTGCGCGGCGATCACTGCCGCGGCGGTCGTGCAGGGGCTGCCGTTCGAGCCGGGCGCGCGTTGAGCCGGCGGCCCAGGCCTGCGGTGACGCAAGGCGGATGCAGGAGCGCACTTCAGTGCGCGATGAGGCTTTCCCGGTGAAGCTCCGCGCGCACTGAAATGCGCATCTGCAGGAAGACGCGGGGCCGTAGCTTCCACTGCGCGGTCAAACAGTGCCGGGCAACAGTCGGCGCCCACTACAAAACCCGCAAACCCACGACGGCGAAGCGGTTCGTTTCAGCGCTGGCTTGATGGTCAGGAGCGCCCTGCGCGCTCCTGCAGACAGGTGTTGAACCAGGGGCGCCGCGCTTACATCCGCGCCGGCGCCATCTTCCACAACAGGGCGCGGAACGGCACCAGCAGGCACAGGCCGATGCCCAGCTTCACGCCCCAGTCGCCGACCGCCCAGCTTACCCACGGCAGCGACGAGCCGGCGAAGGCGATCGACCAGAAAATCGCCGTATCCAGCGTCGCGCTGCAGGTGGTGGCCACCGAGGGAGCGCGCCACCAGTTGCCGCTGCGCAGCCGGTCGAACACGGTGATGTCCAGCAGCTGCGCGCAGATGAAGGCCATGCACGAAGCGATCGCGATGCGCGGGGTGGCGACCCACACCGACAGCACCACCGCCACCGCGAAACCGGCCCAGGCCGCGCGCCGCGCGGCCTGCGGGCCGAAGCGGCGGTTGATCAGGTTGCTGACCAGAAACGCGACCGGATAGCTGAAGGCGCCCCAGGTCAGCCAGTCGTTGATCGGGTACTGCACCAGTACGTTCGAGCCGAGCACCACCGTGCCCATGGCCAGCACGGCCAGCAGCAGCGACAGGGGAGTGAGCGGGGCGAAGCGGATCGATGGATGCTGGGACATGGCGGACGACGGGCGGCAGCGCCCGGGGCGCAGCGATGACGGAAAGGAAGGCGGCCAGGCCGGAACCGGCAGGCGCGAGGGCGGCCATTGTAAACGCGACGCCTGTACGGCCCTTCACCGTGCGGCACCTGGGCATGGCAGCCCTCGGCCCGGTGCCGGCACTGGGGCGGGTATGTCTGGAGAAGGGTATTTCTTGAGCGTGTCTGCGATTTGGTTGTGCCGGGCCCAGTGGGAGCGGAGGCCGCGGATATCTTTCGATGGCCGGCCGGAATGTATTGAAGGGCACGTCCGCGCCTACGGAGGCCATCGTTCCGGAAGGTGAGGCGCCTGTAGCGCCGGGCAACGCCCGGCGGGGCCTGGCCGGTGATGCCCCAGCGGGGTGTTGCCCCGCTCTACAAGGTGGCGATGGTCTGTAGCGCTGGGCAACGCCCGGCGGGGCTTGGCTGGTAATGCCCCAGCGGAGCGTTGCCCCGCTCTACAAGGTGGCGCTGGTCTGTAGCGCCGGGCAACGCCCGGCGGGGCCTGGCCGCTGATGCCCCAGCGGGGCGTTGCCCCGCTCTACAAGATGGCGATGGTCTGTAGCGCGGGCAACGCCCGGTGGGGCCTGGCCGGTGATGCCCCAGCGGGGCTTTGCCCCGCTCTACAGGGCGAGGGTACCCGGAGCGGCTTACCGGGAGAGCCGCCTGCAGGAGGCGCTTTGCATCTACAAGCCCAGCCGCGCCTTCACCTCGGCGGCGATGCGCGGGGTCTCGCGCAGCGGTTCGATGTCCTGTTGCCGGTCGGCCTCCAGCGCGTCCAGCCCGTCCAGCAGGCGCCCGCGTTCGCGCAGGGCGCGCTGGAAGCGCTGCATGCGCGCCTGCGCGCGCTGGCCGAGCAGCACGCCCACCGGCACGCGGGTGGCGCAGGCCTCGGACAGCAGGTTCACCGAATCCGGCGTACACAGCACGCGGTCGGCCCAGCCCAGCAGCCCGGCGTAGGGGTTGCTGCCGTCGCCGCCATCGCTCCAGATCACACCGGGCACGTCGTCGAAGGCGCGCAGCAGCGCCTGCGTCACGGCGCGCGGGGTACGCCGCGAGGTGGTGGCCAGCACGCTGCCGCCCTCGGCGCGGATGCGCGTGGCCAGTTCGGCCAGCAGCGGCACGATGTCCTTCTGCTGCCAGTTGGCATGGTCGGTCGGGCCGCCGACCAGCAGCGCGGTGCGCGGGCCGGGCAGCCGCTCGAAGCTGGCGAACGCGGCGCGGCCGCAGGCCAGCCAGTCGTCGGTCACCGGGTTCAGGCTGCCCAGCAGGGTCAGCACGTTGCCGCCACGCAGGTGGTCGTGTTCGGGCACCACCACCAGGTCCCAGTGGCGGGCGCCGATGCGCGGATCGAGGATCTGTACCGTGCGCGTACCCTGCCGGCCCAGCACGCGCAGTGCGCCTGCGGCCTGGCGGCCACAGCCGATCGCCAGCGCGGGCGCCGGCCCGGTGGCCAGGCGTTCGAAGGCCTCGCCGAAGCCGCGCACGGCCCCGGGCAGGGCGCGCGGCGCCAGCCAGCGCCAGGGGGCGTGCGGCTCCAGTTGCAGCCGCTGCTGCCCGCCCAGGCGCAGAGCCGATGCCAACGCCACGGCCTGGCGCACGTTGCCGGCGCGGCCGTCGGTGATCGTCCAGGGGAGCGTCGATCGTTTCGCGTATGGCATTAATTCGTTTCAGTGAGGCCTGGTGTTGCAACAGTCGCGACGCCCTACACTGCGCCCTCTGCTGCGGTGGCATTGTCCGGGGCTTTCCCGCACAAGGCCACGACCGTAGCCAATCCATCACGGAGTTTCCATGTCTGACGTTCTTGCCGACGCCGCGCTCGACCAGTTGTTCCGCACCGCACGCACCCAGAATGCCTTCCAGGACCGCCCGGTCGAGGACAGCCAGCTGCGCGCGCTGTACGAACTGCTGAAGTGGGGCCCGACCGCGGCCAACTCCACGCCGGCGCGCTTCGTGTTCGTGAAATCGGCCGAGGCCAAGCAGAAGCTCGCCCCGGCGCTGTCCGAGGGCAACCTGGCCAAGACGATGGCCGCGCCGGTCACGGTGATCGTCGGCTACGACGAGGATTTCCACGAAAAGCTGCCGTACCTGTTCCCGCACACCGACGCCAAGTCCTGGTTCGATGGCCCGCGCGAAGGCCGCCACGAGGCCGCTTTCCGCAACGGCACGCTGCAGGGCGCCTACCTGATGATGGCCGCTCGCGCACTGGGGCTGGAGGCCGGCCCGATGTCGGGTTTCGACCCGGCCAAGGTCGATGAAGCCTTCTTCGCCGGCACCGCCATCAAGTCCAATTTCCTCGTCAACCTCGGCTATGGCGATCCGGCCGGCGTGTTCCCGCGCCTGCCGCGCCTGCCGTTCGACGAAGCCGCGCGCATCGCCTGACCGCTGTTCCCACCCGGCGCCCGTTCTCCCCGGGGCACCGTTAAGCTGAAAACGCTCCAGCTCTCTCATCCGCATCCACAGGAGACACCCATGTCCACCGTCACCAAGCTGCTGCTCCCGCTGGCCCTGGCCGCCGCCATCAGCGCCTGCTCCAAGCCGGCCGATACCGCCGCCCCGGCCGACACCACCGCCGCCGCTCCGGCCGAAGTGGCTGCCCCGGCCGCCCCGGAAGTGGCGCCCATCGAAGTCGCCTCCGGCACCTACAAGCTCGACCCGAGCCACACCGACGTGCTGGTGCAGTGGAGCCACATGGGCTTCTCCAACCCGAGCGCGCACTTCGGCCAGGCCGACGGCACCCTGGTCTACGACGCCGCCGACGTCACCAAGTCCAGCGTGGAGGTGACCCTGCCGCTGTCGGGCCTGAACAGCTTCACCGCCAAGTTCGACGAACACCTGAAGAGCGCCGATTTCTTCGACGCCGCCAAGTTCCCGACCGCCACCTTCAAGAGCACCAAGGTCGAAGCGGCCGGTGCCAACAAGCTGACCGTCACCGGCGACCTGACCGTCAAGGGCACCACCAAGCCGGTCACCCTGGACGTGACCATCAACGGTGCCGGCGAGCACCCGATGATGAAGGTGCCGTCGGTGGGCTTCGACGCCACCACCACGCTCAAGCGCAGCGATTTCGGCGTGGGCGCCTACGCCCCGGCGGTGAGCGACGAGGTCAAGGTGCGCATCACCACCGAAGCTTCGATCCCGAAGGCCGAGTAATTCCGGCGCCGGGCGCGTCGCCCGGGCGCAACAAGCGAGGGCCCGCCATCGGCGGGCCTTCTGCTTTTCAGGGCGGTCGCGAAGCGGGGTCGCTTCGCAGACCGGCGTCGCCGGATCAGCGCAGCGCCTGCAGCCACGCCGCGACGGCTTCGCTCGGCGACTGCTTCGCCTTCACCGCCAGCCCGCTGGCCTGCATGAAGGTCTGCGCGACCTGCGCCAGCCGCTGGCGCGCGATCAGCATCACCTGCTTGGCCGCCGCCTGCTGCTTGCGCAGCTGCACGATATGGATCGACGGCCGCCCGGCCGGTGCGTATTTCTGGTCGCGGCGCAGCACATCGGCCACCTGCGCGACCTCATGCTCGGCCTGCAGCAGCTGCTGCTGCGCCTGTACCAGCGCACGCAGCGGCTCGCGCAGCGCCTGCGGCCGCTCGAAGCCCGCCAGCAGCGCATCGCAGCGGCCGTCATCGGCCACGCGTTCGCGCAGGGTTTCCATTGCCGCCATCGTCAGCTTGCCCACGTTGCCGCCTGTTCCATCATGACCGGGGGCGCGATTGTCGCATCGCCCATGCGCGAAGGCCCGCCATGAGCGGGCCTTGCGTCGTTATTTTCGCAGCGGAGTGGCTTATTCGCAGCGCACCGCGGTGATGATGTTGTGCGCGTCGAGGAACACGCGCAGGCGGTCCTGGCGGATGTCGCGCGAGACCACGGTGGCCGGGCCGATCGGATTGAGCAGGCCGGCGCCGCTTTCCTGCTTCAGGCGGCGGATGTTCGCCTCGTCGCCGGGCTGGCCGACCGCCCACTGCGACTGCGAGGCATCGCAGCGGCCGTCGCCGGATACGGTGGGACCAGGCGTGGTCAGGCACCCGCCCAGGCCGGCAGCGAGCAGCACGGCGGCAACGGGAAGGCGGAAGTGGCGGAAGAAATGGGGCGTCATGGCATGGGACCGGATGAACCGCCGGAAGCATAGCAGCCGGGGCCGGGCTTGCCGCATGGGTGACGGGGGTCACGCTGCGCGCCTGGAACGGCCGGTTTTCATCATCGCTGGCCGGTGGAGGTTGCTAGGCTTGCCCGGATCCACCACCCGCAACCGCACCGACAAGGAGTTCCATCTCATGAAGAATCCGGGGAAATCCATCATCGCCGCCTGCATCGCCCTGGTCGTGGGCGGCCTGGCGCTGGGCCAGGAGGCCGACGCCTGCACCCGTTTCGTCTACCACGGCGCCGACGGCCAGGTCATCACCGGCCGCTCGATGGACTACAAGGTCGACACCGATACCCACCTGTGGATTTTCCCGCGCGGGATGAAGCGCAACGGCGAGGCCGGGCCGCGCTCGCTGGAATGGACCTCGCGCTACGGCAGCGTGATCGCCGGCGCCTACGACTTCTCCACCACCGACGGCATGAACGAGGCCGGGCTGGTGGCCAACATCCTGTGGCTGGCCGAATCGGAGTATCCCGAGCGCGACAGCGGCAAGCCGGGCCTGAGCATCGCCGCCTGGGCGCAGTACATGCTCGACAGCTTCGCCAGCGTGGACGAAGCGGTGAAGGCGTTGTCCAGCGAACCGTTCACCCTGGTCACCGACAGCGCGCCGGGCGAGCAGCGCCTGGCCACGCTGCACCTGTCCCTGTCCGACGCCAGCGGCGACAGCGCCATCATCGAGTACATCAAGGGCCGGCAGGTCATCCACCACAGCCGCGACTACCAGGTGATGACCAATTCGCCGGTGTTCGAGGAGCAGCTGGCGCTGGACAAGTACTGGCAGGCGATCGGCGGCACCGTGATGCTGCCGGGCACCAACCGCGCCGCCGACCGCTTCGCGCGGGCCTCGTTCTACGTCAACGCACTGCCCAGGTCCGAGGACCCGGTCGAAGCCATCGCCTCGGCCTTCAGCGTGATCCGCAACGTGTCGGTGCCCTACGGCATCACCACGCCCGACCAGCCCAACATCGCCTCCACGCGCTGGCGCACCGTGGCCGACCACAAGCGCCGGCTGTACTTCTTCGAATCGGCGCTGGCGCCCAATGTGTTCTGGGTGGACCTGAAGAAGATCGATTTCTCCGCGCAGAGCGGCAAGACCCGGCGCCTGGACCTGGGCCGCTTCCAGCGCACCATCCATTCGGGCGAGGCCAGCGCGCAGTTCAAGGAAACCGCGCCGTTCCGCTTCCTCGGCATCTGATGCCGGCGGCGTGGAAGCCGCTTGCGGTTTCCACGCCCATCGCGCGATGCGCACAATGCGCACGCCACCGGTCGCGGTGGCGGAACACCTGGAGAGACACCCACCATGCTGCAACTGTTTTCCCGGCACGCCGCCCCGCGCACGCACGCGCTGGCGCTCTGCACCCTGGCCGGCCTGAGCGCCGCCGCAACCGCCCATGCCCAGGATGCGGGCGCCGATGCCTGGCGCTTCCAGGTCACCCCCTATGTCTGGATGACCGGCCTCGATGGCCAGGTGCGTCCGTTCCAGGGCGCGCCTTCGGTGCACGTCGACCGTCGGTTCTCGGACCTGCTCAGCGACCTGGACGCCGCCGCGTTCGTGACCGGCACCGCACGCAGGGACCGGTTCGTGCTGCAGGCCGATTTCAGCCACGCGGCGGTCTCCAGCAAGGGCACGCTGCCCATCGGCCTGCCGGCGCAGGCCAAGGTGCGGCAGACCTCGCTGACCCTGACCGGCGGCTACAACTGGGCGCCCAGCGAGACCGCCAGCGTCGACCTGATGGGCGGCCTGCGCAGCTGGGATATCAAGGCCACGGCCGAGGTGCCGGGACTGGCCCGGGCGGATTCCAACTCCTCCTTCGTCGACCCGATCCTCGCCGCGCGCTGGCGGCAGTCGCTGGCGCCGCGCTGGTCGAGCCTCGTCTACGCCGATACCGGCGGCTTCGGCGTGGGCTCGCGCTCCACCTGGCAGCTGCTGGGCGCGGTGAACTACGCCGCGCGCGAGGACCTGCATGTCTCGCTGGGCTACCGCCACCTGAGCGTGGACTACCGCGACGATGGCCGCCGGCTGGATTTCAGCCAGAGCGGGCCGATGCTGGGCGTCACCTGGCTGTTCGGCAAGGGCCGGGCCGCGCTGTAAGGAGCGGGGCGGTCGCGCCGCAGGGCGCGCCGCCTTTCACCGGCCAACCCGCCGGGCTGCCCCCGCATCCGTGAGAGTGGGGCAGGCGTGGCGCGCTGGTCGTCGCGGCGTGTGTGGAGCGCCCGCGTGGCGGCGGCGGTTTACTCCGCCTCGTCCGGATGCGCCTTCCAGTAACCGGTGGCGCGGATCCAGTCCTTGGGCACCTGCAGGTGGCCTTCGACGAACTTGCGCATCATTCGCGCGCGCCGCGATTCCAGCGCGATCCAGTAATACGCATCGCCGTCGGGCGCCTCGAAATCCACCAGTGCATCCTCCAGCAGGGTGCTGCTGGCCGCGTCGAAGCCGTTGCGCTCCAGCCACGACACCCGCACCTGCGCGGCGCTGGGCAGCGGCTGGCGGTCGCCTTCCTCGGGAATCTCGATCAGCACCTCGGCCTGCGCGTGTTCCGGCAGCTCGGCCAGGCGCCGCGCGATGGCCGGCAGCGCGGTCTCGTCGCCGATCAGCACGTAGGCGTCGTAGTCGTCGGCCACCAGGTGCGAGCCGCGCGGCCCGGCCACCACCAGCGCATCGCCCACCTGCGCGTTGGCCGCCCAGGTCGAGGCCACGCCATGGCCGTGCAGCACGAAGTCCAGCACCAGCTCGCCGGCGTCGGCGTCATGGTGGCGCGGGGTGTAGTCGCGGGCGGGCGAGGGCGCCTGCCCTTCGGGGTAGCGCGGGCCCGAAGCGGTCAGCTCCGGCAGCACGAACACGCCCTCGGCGTTGGGGAAGAACAGCTTGACGTGGTCATCCGGCGCCGGGCTTTCAAAGCCGGCCAGTTCGTCGCCGCCGAGCACGATGCGCTGCATGTTCGGGGTCAGGCGCTCGCTGTGCAGTACCTGCAGCTGGCGGAAGCGCGGGGTGAGGCGAAGGGTGCGGTTTTCGTGCAGTGACATGGAAGTACCTGGGGTCAGTGGGCGCGGGGGCGCCGGGGGTGACCTGGCTGGAGGCGTCTGGCTGGGTCGTGGGAAAGGGGTCAGGCGTCGGTGCCGCCCTGGCGCACCAGCGCGGCGGCCTGGTCCAGCAGCGCGGCAATGCGTTCGGTGTCGGCGTCCTCCCAGCGGCCGTTGCGCAGCACCAGCGCCTGCTTGAGCCGGTGCATGGCCTCGCGCACTGCCGGCGGCTGGTTGGCCCGGGCGATCACCCGCGCGCTGTGGCGGGCGCGCAGCTGCGCCGCTTCCACCTCGGCCTCGCGCAGCTTCAGCTGTGCCTGCCCGATCGCGGTGATGCGGTAGCGCTTGCGGCCGCCGTCCTCCTCGGCGGCCACCCAGCGCTGCTTCTCGAAATCGGCCAGCAGCGGGTACACCGAGCCGGCGCTGGGCGTGTACACGCGCATGAACATGTCGCTGACCAGCTGGATCAGCTCGTAGCCATGGCGCGGCGCCTGCGCCAGCAGCGACAGCAGCAGCAGGCGCAGGTCGCCGCGGCCGAGCGGGCGCGCGGCGGGGCGTTGGCGGGAGGGTGGCGGGAGTGCGGGCGTCATGTTTTCGATATATCGAATTTGCGCAAAACGATATATCGAAAACGACTGGCATGCAAACCCGGCTGGAAACGACAGTCAGGCGGCTGTCATCGCCCTGACCTGCCGCCATGCCAGCGTTGCCGCGTGGCTGGCGATGTTCTGTAGCGCCGGGCATCGCCCGGCGGGGGCTTTCGCAGGTAATGCCCAGCGGGGCGTTGCCCCGCTCTGCAGGGAACACGGCGCTCTGTAGCGCCGGGCATCGCCCGGCGGGGCTTACCCGGTGAAGCTCCAGCGGGGCGTTGCCCCGCTCTACAGGGAACACGGTGTTCTGTAGCGCCGGGCATCGCCCGGCGGGGATTCCCCGGTGACGCGCCAGCGGGGCGTTGCCCCGCTCTACAGGCAACACGGTGTTCTGTAGCGCCGGGCAGCGCCCGGCGGGGCCTTCGCAGGTAATGCCCCAGCGGGGCGTTGCCCCGCTCTACGGGTG
>NZ_JASCOS010000230.1:0-2025 GCF_029959705.1 Stenotrophomonas sp. PS02297
CGGCTGCACCGGTGCCTGCCGCCACTGCCCCGGCCGCCCAGCCGGCCGCTGCGGCCGCCCCGGCGGCGGTGAGCGCGGCGCCGGCACCGGCAGCGACCGGTCCGCTCGAGGTCCGGGTGCCGGACATCGGCGACTACAGCGGCGTGCCGGTGATCGAGATCCTGGTGGCCGTGGGCGACACGGTGGCCAAGGACCAGGGCCTGGTGACGCTGGAATCGGACAAGGCGACGCTGGAAGTGCCGTCCTCGGCCGCCGGCGTGGTCAAGGAGATCAAGGTCAAGCTCGACGACAAACTGTCCGAGGGCGATGTGGTGGTGGTGCTGGAGGCGCAGGGCGCCGCGCCCGCGGCTGCTGCCGGCAACGTGGCGCCGGGCAGCAAGCCGCCGGTGACCCCGTCGCACCGCGCGCCGGATCCGGCGGTCGCCGCCAAGGCGCTGCCGTCCAGCGGCCGCACTGCCGACATCGAGTGCCGCATCGTGGTGCTGGGCGCCGGCCCGGGCGGCTATACCGCCGCCTTCCGCGCCGCCGACCTGGGCATGGATACCGTACTGATCGAGCGCTACGCCAGCCTCGGCGGCGTCTGCCTCAACGTCGGCTGCATCCCGTCCAAGGCCCTGCTGCACGCGGCTGAAATCATCGACCACGCCGCGCATGCCGACGAACTCGGCATCGTGTACGGCGCGCCGAAGATCAGCCTGGACAAGCTGCGCGGTTACAAGGAAAAGGTCGTCGGCCAGCTGACCAAGGGCCTGGCCGGCATGGCCAAGCAGCGCAAGATCCGCACCGTGCATGGCCTGGCCAGGTTCATTTCGGCCAATGAGCTGGAAATCGTCGGCGACGACGGCAAGACCCAGCTGCTGCGCTTCGAGCAGTGCATCATCGCCGCCGGTTCGCAGGCGGTGAAGCTGCCGAACTTCCCGTGGGACGACAAGCGCGTGATGGACTCCACCGACGCGCTGGAGCTGGCCGAAGTGCCGAAGTCGCTGCTGGTCGTCGGTGGCGGCATCATCGGTCTGGAAATGGCCACCGTGTACAGCGCGCTCGGCGCCAAGGTCACCGTGGTCGAGTTCATGGACCAGCTGATGCCGGGCGCCGACAAGGACCTGGTCAAGCCGCTGGCCGACCGCCTGAAGAAGCAGGGCATCGAGGTGCACCTGAAGACCAAGGCCTCGGGCGTGAGCGCAGACAAGAAGGGCATCACCGTGACCTTCGAGGCTGCCACCGCGGGCGAAAAGCCGGCGATGGAAAACGGCACCTTCGATCGCGTGCTGGTTGCGGTCGGCCGTTCGGCCAACGGCAAGAAGATCGATGCCGACAAGGCCGGCGTCGAAGTGACCGACCGCGGCTTCATTCCGGTCGACCGGCAGATGCGCACCAACGTGCCGCACATCTTCGCCATCGGCGACATCGTCGGTAACCCGATGCTGGCGCACAAGGCCACGCACGAGGGGAAGCTGGCGGCTGAAGTCGCGTTCGGCGAGAAGAAGGAGTGGGTGGCCCGCGTGATCCCGTCGGTGGCCTACACCAACCCGGAAATCGCCTGGGTCGGCGTCACCGAGACCGAGGCCAAGGCCAAGGGCCTGAAGGTCGGCGTGGCCAAGTTCCCGTGGGCGGCCAGCGGTCGCGCCATCGGCATCGCTCGCACCGAAGGCTTCACCAAGCTGATCTTCGACGAGGAAACCCACCGCGTGATCGGTGGCGCCATCGTCGGCGTGCATGCCGGTGAGCTGCTGGCCGAGATCGGCCTGGCCATCGAGATGGGGGCTGAGGCCGAGGACATCGGCCACACCATCCACGCCCATCCGACCCTGAGCGAGTCGGTGGCGATGGCCTCGGAGATCTACGACGGCACCATCACCGACCTGTACATCCCGAAGAAGAAGTAACCCGCGCGACGCCCCTTCACCGGGGCGTCGTCGTTTCCGGCGTCTGAAAGGAGGGGGGGGGGAATGCTGCGCGCGATGGCGGTGCTTCCGGTGCTGCTCTGGGCCGGCAATGCGTGGGCCGAAGCCGACGACCCGGTAC
>NZ_JASCOS010000231.1:0-1960 GCF_029959705.1 Stenotrophomonas sp. PS02297
GCGTTGCCCCGTTGTAGAGCGGGGCAACGCCCCGCTGGCGCATTGCCAGTCAAGCCCCGCCGGGCGCTGCCCGGCGCTACAGAACACCGCTCCCTTGTAGAGCGGGGCACCGCCTCGCTGGGGCATTACCAGCCAAACCCCGCCGGGCGCTGCCCGGCGCTACAGAACACCGCCCCTTGTAGAGCGGGGCAACGCCCCGCTGGGGCATTACCAGCCAAGCCCCGCCGGGACATCGCCGCAGAGCGCCGCTCGCCGCGATGACCTCCAGCACGTCTGCCGGAGAAGCCGCGGGCGTATGCTCGCGGCTTCTCCGTCTGCGAATCCCTCGCAGCAGCACCGCACGTCTCCGTGCGGAAACCCAATCCAACCTGGAGCCCGCCATGCGCCGTCTCGCCTTCGCCATCGCCGCCGTGCTCGCCTGCGCCAGCGCGCAGGCCGCCCCTACCCGCATTCCCGAGCAGGCCCTGGCAACGGCCGCGGAACTGCGCGAGCAGGCGCTGGCCGACGACACCGGCTGGAAGGTGGTCGAATCGCTGACCACCGAGGTCGGCCCGCGCCTGGCCGGCAGCGAGGCCGATGCGCGCGCGGTGGAATGGGCCAAGGCCAAGTTCAAGGCACTGGGCTTCGACAAGGTGTGGACCGAGCCGGTCAACTTCCCCAAGTGGGAGCGCCGCAGTGAACACGCGCAGGTGCTGGGTGCACACGCGCAGCCGCTAGCCATCACCGCGTTGGGCGGCAGCCCCGGCGGCAACGCCGAGGGCGAAGTGGTGCGCTTCGACAGCCTCGAAGCGCTGAAGGCGGCGCCGGCCGGTTCGCTGGCCGGCAAGATCGCCTTCATCGACTACCAGATGACGCGCAGCCGCAGCGGCGAGGACTACGGCATCGGCGGCACCATCCGCAGCCGCGGTCCCTCCGAGGCGATCCGCAAGGGCGCGGTCGGCTACATCATGCGCTCGGCCGGTACCGACTCGCACCGCGTGCCGCATACCGGCATCACCCGGTTCGACGAAGGCCTGGCCCCGGTGCCGTCGGCGGCGCTGTCGGTGCCGGATGCCGACCAGCTGGCACGGCTGGTCGCGCGCGGCCCGACCCGTATCCGCATGGCGCTGGACTGCGGCTGGGACGGCAGCTACACCTCGCAGAACGTCATTGGCGAGATCACCGGCCGCAGCCTGCCGAAGGAAGTGGTGGTGATCGGCGGCCACCTCGATTCGTGGGACCTGGGTACCGGCGCGATCGACGACGGTGCCGGCGTCGGCATCACCATGGCCGCCGGCCACCTGATCGGCCAGCTCAAGCAGGCGCCCAAGCGCACCATCCGCGTGATCGCCTTCGCCAACGAGGAGCAGGGCCTGCACGGCGGGTTCGCCTACGCCGCCGCGCGGGTCAAGGCCAAGCAGATCCCGCTGCAGCACATCGCCGCCGAAAGCGACTTCGGCGCCGGCCGCATCTACGCGTTCAACACCGGCTCGGGCAATCCCGCCGATTCGCGCGAGGCCACCGCGCAGATCGCCCGGGTGCTGGCGCCGCTGGGCATCGAGTACCGTCCGGACCAGGGCGGCCCCGGCCCGGACGTGGGTCCGCTGGCAGCCAAGGGCGGCGCCTGGGCGTGGCTGGCGCAGGATGGAACCGACTACTTCGACCTGCACCACACCGCCGACGACACGCTGGACAAGATCGACCCGAAGGCGCTGGCGCAGAACGTGGCCGCCTATACCGTGTTCGCCTACCTCGCCGCCGAATCGGATGGCAGTTTCGGCAGCGAAGCCAAGGACGTGGTGCCGCCGAAGGAGTGAGCGGGGAGCGCGATGGACGCGCGTGGCGACCATGAGGGAAGGCGCTCCCATGCGGATGCGCCGCCGGACGTTGCCGTTGCTCACAGGAATCGCCCCTCCCCGTAGGAGCGGCTTCAGCCGCGAAGAGGCTTCCCCGGTAACGCCCTTTCGCGGCTGAAGCCGCT
>NZ_JASCOS010000232.1:0-1957 GCF_029959705.1 Stenotrophomonas sp. PS02297
CATCGGCTTGAGGCCGTCGACCAGCGGGAACTTGTCGAAGATGGCGGTAGCGACCACGTCGGCCGCGCGCCTGGCCTGCTCCAGGCGCTCGGCCGGGATCTCGGTGTGCAGGCCGTCGAGCAGGATGCGGCCGGTGTTCTCGTCCTCGATGCGCGACAGCAGCTGGCGCAGCAGGCGGAAAGACGACGGCACCACGCCGGAGGCGTCTCCGGAGTGCACGCCCTCGTTGAGCACCTTGACGGTGAAGTTGCCGCCGGTCAGGCCGCGCAGCGAGGTGGTGCACCACAGCTGGTCGTAGTTGGCGCAGCCCGAATCCAGGCACACCACCAGCGACGGCTGGCCGATGCGGTCGGCCAGGTGGTCGACATAGGCCGGCAGGTCGTAGGAGCCGGATTCTTCGCAGGCTTCGATCAGGATCACGCAGCGGGCGTGCGGCAGGCCCTGTTCCTGCAGTGCGAGCACGGCGGCCAGCGAGCCGAAGATGGCATAACCGTCGTCGGCGCCGCCGCGGCCGTACAGCTTGTCGCCACGCAGCACCGGCTTCCACGGGCCCAGGTCGGCGTCCCAGCCGGTCATTTCCGGCTGCTTGTCCAGGTGGCCGTAGAGCAGCACGGTGTCATCGCCGGTTTCCGGGCCGGTGGCCGGGATTTCCAGGAAGATCAGCGGAGTACGGCCTTCCAGGCGCACCACCTCGACCTGCAGGCCGGGAATCTTCTGCGCCCTGGCCCAGTTCTCCATCAGCGCCACGGCCTGGTCCATGTAGCCATTGGCAACCCAGTTCGCGTCGAACATCGGCGATTTGTTGGGAATGCGGATGTAGTCGACCAGTTGCGGGACGATGTCGTTGTCCCACTTGTCGCTGAGAAATTGGCCGAGCTTGGCGCTGTCCATTCGGGAACTCCGGTTGCAAGGTTTCAAGTGCGCCCATTCTACGCCGTCCCTCTTGTAGGAATTTTCCTACAAGGAATCGGGCGGTTTGCCGGCTGTGGGCCGGAGGCGTGGCGGATAGGCTGTGTTCATGTGGCGCGGAACACTGGTCTGGCCGGCGGGGATGCCGGCATTCCAGTCCAAGCCACAAGGAGTTGCAGCGATGAAGCTTTTCACCGTGATGCTGAAGTCACTGGTTCTGGCGTTGTTGTTGACCGCATCGGCGCAAGCCACGGACAAGGTCGACATCAACACCGCCACCGCGGCGGAGCTGGACCGGGTGTTGGTGAATGTCGGCGCCGCCAAGGCGCAGGCGATCGTCGAATACCGACAGGCGAACGGTCCCTTCAAGAGCGTCGAGGAACTGGCGCTGGTCAAGGGCATCGGATTGAAGACGGTCGAACGGAATCGTGACCTGATCGGCGTAGGCGCAGGAACCGCCTCCGCCGCCAGGAACGCCAAGGCGGCGACCAAACCGGTCGAAAGGCGTTGAGCGGAAGGGAATCGAAAAACGTGCGTCGTCCGGATGGCGGCCACACGGAGAACCCCGTATAGCCAGGAGGCAGGGGAGAGGCAGGAAGCCTACAGGGAAGTGAAGTCGCCCGGTGTTGCACAGTGACGTGCAGCCGGGCGATTTTTTTTGCCTGTCGTTCCGCTGCGCAGGAAGGTGGGGCGCTGCGGCCTGTAGCGCCGGGCAGCGCCCGGCGGGGGCTTGGCTGGTGGTGCCACAGCGGGGCGCTGCCCTGCTCTGCAGAGAAGAGCGGGAGTTGCGGCTTTGTGGCGTCGGGCAGTGCCCGGTGGGCCTTGGCCGGCGGTGCCCCGGCGGGGCGTTGCCCCGCTCTGCAGAGAAGATCGGGAGTTGTGGCTTTGTGGCGTCGGGCAGTGCCTGGTGGGCCTTGGCCGGCGGTGCCCCAGCGGGGCGTTGCCCCGCTCTACAGGAAGGGGGTCGTTACTGGGGGGGGGGGGGGGGCCGGGGGGGCCCCCCCGCCCCGGCTCCCGCGGGGGGGTTTTAAAACAGGGGCGCGGGCCC
>NZ_JASCOS010000233.1:0-1930 GCF_029959705.1 Stenotrophomonas sp. PS02297
GGCACGGATCGTCCGCGATCCGTGCCTGCCGCGTTCAGGGACCACGGCGACGCACCGGTAACGTCAGGGGTTGCCGTCTTCGCTCCACTGCAGCGCGCGGTAGTCGAAGCCCAGCTGCAGGCGCGGCTTGACGATCTCGAAGAACGGCGACACGTCGAAATCGCGCGGCGTGTACAGGCTGTAGTTGCGGATGTGCAGGATCTCGCGCTGCTGCTCGCGGCCGCCGGCGTGGCCGAGCACGGTCTCGATCTCGGGCAGGATCGGGTAGCGGATCGACTCGAACGCCTGCGCCAGCAGGGTCGAGCAGATCGCCTTGGTCGGCTCGCCGCTGCCCAGCGCGATCAGGCGCCGGCGCATGTGCCCGGGTACCGGCGGCAGGATCAGGTAACGCGCCAGGTCGAACACGTTCTTCAGGTCGTAGCTGTAGCCGATGCGGGCGCGCATGAAGCCGACCAGCTGGTCGATGACCGGCGGCGGCAACCCGCGCGGCCGGCAGATGCGGGTATGTTCCTCGGCGAAGGCGTCCAGCGGCACGCGCCGCACGCCCGCTTCCACGTCCACATCGATCAGCATCGGCCGCCGCGGCCCGTCCGGCTCCAGCGCTTCCTCGCCGATGTACAGCGCGGCATGCGACCACGTGGACTGGGTGAGGTACTTGATCGCGGTGGAGAAGCGGCTGTTGCCCTCCACCAGCAGCACGTCGCCGCGCCGCAGGGTGCGCGCCAGCAGTTGCGGATCGCTGGTGGGCGGGCGCGTCTGCCGGTGCCGCGGCTGGGCCAGGAAATGCGCCATGCGGCGCCCGGCGAAACGCAGCAACCCCATCCATTCCTCTCCGCGAAAGCGTGCAGGGAAGCCTAGCTCCCGCCGATGCGGGTGCACAACCGCCTGCCAGGCGGTGCCGGGCATTACCCGACGGGGACCTGCCCGGCAATGCCGCAAGCGGGGCGCTGCCCCGCTCTACCCCCGCAGGAGCGGAACCGCATGGTCCCGGACCGTCACCGGCGAGGCACCTGCGCCGGCGCACCGAAGGACGATGACCGCGCCCGGCGCGCAGATGGCCCTCAGAACGCGGGCAGCACGGCGCCTTTGTACTTCTGTTCGATGAAGGCCTTCACCTCGGGCCCGGTCAGCGCCCTGGCCAGCTTCTGCACGCGGGCATCGTCGCGGTTGTCCGGGCGTGCGACCAGGAAGTTCACGTACGGCGAATCCTTGCTCTCGATCGCCAGCGCGTCCCGGGTCGGGTCGAGGCCGGCGTCGAGCGCGTAGTTGGTGTTGATCAGTGCCAGATCGACCTGGTCGAGCACGCGCGGCAGCATCGCCGAGTCCAGCTCGCGGAACTTGAGCTGCTTCGGGTTGTCGACGATGTCGCGCTGGGTGGACAGGGCGTTGGTCGGGTCCTTCAGCTTGATGACGCCGGCCTTGTCCAGCAGTATCAGCGCGCGGCTGTTGTTGCTCGGGTCGTTGGGAATGACCACGTCGGCGCCGTCGGGCAGCTCGGCCAGCGACTTGACCCGGCGCGAGTAGGCGCCGAACGGTTCGATGTGCACGCCGACCACGGTCACCAGGCCGGTCTTGCGGTCGCGGTTGTAGGCGTCCAGGTAGGGCTCGGTCTGGAAGTAGTTCGCATCGACCTGCTTCTGCACCAGCTGGTCGTTGGGCTGCACGTAGTCGTTGAACACGCGCACGTCCAGCTTGACGCCCTCCTTCTCCAGGATCGGCTTGACCACTTCGAGAATCTCGGCATGCGGCACGGCGGTGGCGGCGACCACCAGCCTGGACTCGTCGGCGGCGGGCTTGCCGCAGGCCGACAGCGCCAGCGCGGCGGCGGCAACGAGCAGCGGACGGAACAGGGAAGTCTTCATCGGGATTCCAGTGCGGAGGGAGTACTTGTAGGAGCGGCTTCAGCCGCGAACGCTTTCATGCGAAAGCC
>NZ_JASCOS010000234.1:0-1859 GCF_029959705.1 Stenotrophomonas sp. PS02297
GAAGAGAGGTGGTCTGCGCCGCCGATGCCGGCGCTTCCTCGACCGCGACGGGATCCGCTGGCCGGCTTTCGACCACGTTGTCGAAAGCCGGCCTGCACCAGCGCAGCAGGCAGGCCTGCAGGCCCTCGCGCGAAATGGGCTTGGAGAGGTAATCGTCCATCCCCGCGTCCAGGCAGCGCTGGCGGTCGCCGGCCATGGCGTTGGCGGTCATGGCGATGATGGGCAGGCGCGCGGCGTCCGTGGCCGCTTCGTGTTCGCGCCAGTGGCGGGTGGCGGCGTAACCGTCCAGGACCGGCATCTGGCAGTCCATCAATACCGCCTGGTAAGAGGCGGCCTGCAGCTTGTCCAGCGCGAGCTGGCCGTTGATGGCGGTGTCCACCTCGCAACCGATGACGGCCAGCAGCTTCTGCGCGACCAGCAGGTTGACGGGGTTGTCCTCGACCAGCAGCACCCGCGCACCGGCCAGGCCGGCATCCTTGTCCTGCAGCGTCTGGGGAGGCGGCGCCTGCATGGCCGCGACCGGTGGGAGCTGGCCGGCGGAAGGTGTCGCGATGACCGGCTCGGAGAGTGCCGCGCGCAGCGCCGCATCCGATGCCTGCCGCGACACCACGCGCGGGCTGTCGTGCAGTTCGGCGGGCAGTGGCTCATCGCCGTGCAGCCAGACCAGACGGTGGTCGCCGCCCGCGCGCTGCAGCGCCGCCACGCCAAGGCGCAGCGACGGCAGATCGCCGACGACTGCATGCCAGTGCTGCGGCGTGCCGGCCGAGCGCAGCAGGTCCAGTGCCTCCTGCACGGTATCCACGCTCCGCACTTCGAATCCCCAGTTTGGCAGGACGAGTTCCAGGCGCTGGCGCAGGCGCGCATCGGTGGAGACCAGCAGCACGCGCGGCTGGATGCCGTGCGCCGGCGCACGCAGGTCGCCGATCACCTTCAGCAGCGGAATCTCGAACCAGAAGGTCGAGCCCTGGCCTGGGACGGAGTCCAGCCCGATCCGGCCGTGCATCAGGTCGATGATGCGTTTGCAGATGGCCAGGCCCAGGCCCGTACCGCCGTAAAGCCGAGTGGTGGAGGCATCGGCCTGGGTGAAGGCGCTGAACAGGCGCTCCTGCTGGTCGGCGTCGATGCCGATGCCGGTGTCGCGGACCTCGAAGCGCAGCAGGTGCTGAGCGTTGGTCTCGCCCATACGCCGCACATGCACCTGGATGCCGCCGCGCTCGGTGAACTTGATCGCGTTGACCATCAGGTTGCTGAGGATCTGCCGCAGGCGCACCGGGTCGCCGCGCACCGCCAGGCGCACGGCCGGGTCCAGCACCAGGTCGATGCGCAGCCCCTTGTGCTGGGCCGAGCGCTGCATCAGCTGCAGCAGCGAATCGAGCAGCTCGCGCAGGTTGAAGGTGGTGATTTCCAGCTCCAGCCGCTGTGCTTCGAGCTTGGAGTAATCGAGGATGTCGTCAACGATGCGGAACAGCGCCCGCGAGCTCTCGCTGGCGGTGTTGAGCATCTCGCGCTGCTCCGCCGCCAGCGGCCCCTGCGCGACCATTTCCAGCATCGGGATGATGCCGTTGAGCGGGGTGCGGATCTCGTGGCTCATGGTGGCCAGGAATTCGCCCTTGGCCAGCATCGCCGCCTCGGCGTCCTGCTTGGCCTGCAGCATCTGCTGCTCGAGCTGGACATGGCGCTGCTGTTCCTGGCGCAGGCGCTGCAGTTCGCGCTCGTTGTCGCGGGAGCGCTGCGCGAATGCTTCGGACGTATCGGCCAGCGCGCGCGCGGCGAGCGCCGCCAGCAGCGCGCACAGGCAGGCGAGCGCGGCCAGGGCCGTGGCGATCGGCTGCGCGGGCACCGGCGGCGGAAGCCATGGC
>NZ_JASCOS010000235.1:0-1478 GCF_029959705.1 Stenotrophomonas sp. PS02297
AACTTTGACGGGGCAAGCCCCCTATTGTCGCCGCCCGCCCGGGTTCCCCGGGCGCGGGCGGCCGTGCGCGCACTCAGCGCGCGCCGAGGTTCACCCGCACGCTGCCCGAATGCGAGTTGATGGAGATGTCGCCATCGCCGCTGCCGATGCGCGCGTCGAGGTGGCTGCCCGGGCCGTAGCGCGGGCGTTCGACTTCGCCCACGTCCGAACGGATGCTGCCACTGAAGCTGCTGACCTTCAGCTGCGCGGAGGTGCGCGCCGGCAGGGTCAGCGCAATCGACCCGCTCACGGTCTGCAGGCTGATGCGTCCCCCCGGCTGCAGGCCGGCGCTGCGCACGCCCAGGCTGCCGGACACGGTTTCGGCGTTGAGCCGCTGCACCGCGGACAGGTCCAGATCGAGGCGACCGGACACCGAGTTGGCGCTCACCTCACCGCCGCTGGTGCCGGCCGCGCTGATCCCGCCGCTGACCGAACGCAGCTCCAGCCGCGAGGTCCGCAGCTGCGAGCGGATCGAGCCGCTGACGGTGTTGAGGCTGCTCTCGCCGGCCTGGCCGTTGGCGGTGATGCCACCGCTGACGGTGCTGGCCTGCAGCCGGCGCAGGTCGACGTCGGCCACGTCCAGCGAAGCGCTGACCGTGCCGGCCTGCAGCTCGCTGCCGCGCGGCACCCGCAGTTCCAGTACCGCGCCGCGGCTGTTGTGGCCGTTCTGCGGGTACACCACCTTCAGCTGCACGCGGTTGGCGCTGCTCTGCACGTCCAGGCGCTGGCCCTCGCCGAGCGTGCCGGTGAGCTGCACTTCGTTGCGGTCCCAGCCGCGCACCGTCACCGAGCCGGCGACGTTGTTGATCTCGACCCGCCCGCCGCTGGACAACGCGTGGTGTTCGTTGACCGGGGTCTGCGCCAGGGCCGGCGCCAGCGGGGCCAGCAGCGCGACGGCGGCCAGCAGGTATCGCAGGGAAACATTCATGGGGATTCTCCTTCAGGTGGGAAGACCGGCGGGGGCAATGCCCTGCCGGGTGAGTTCCAGGCGCAGCGCGTAGGTGCGCCGCAGTTGGCCGAGCAGGAAGCCGGCATCGGGGCTCTGTGCGATCGCCGTGCGGATGCTGCCCGCGCTGGCGTCGAGTTCGTGCAGCGCGGGCGCGAGTTCGGCAGGCACGGTGTCCTGCGGAATCGCCGCGATCGCCTGCCGGTAGGCATCGGCCAACGCGTCGGCCTGCGCCTCCAGCGGCGATTCCTGCGCCGCCACCGGCCGTACCGGCCGCTCGTGCAGGCCCCACCAGCGGCCGGCTCCGAACAAGGCCAGCGCGGCGACGGCCGCCGCGGCCGCGGCAGACAGCCAGCGGCGGCGACGCGGGACCGGCGTGGCGGCGGCAACCGCCAGGCGCGGCTCCTCCTCAAGCCGCGCGGCGATGCGCTGCCAGGCCGCGGCCGGCGGCAGGCGCTCGGGCGGGAGCTGGCGCAGGCGCGCGGCCAGGTCG
>NZ_JASCOS010000236.1:0-1460 GCF_029959705.1 Stenotrophomonas sp. PS02297
CCCTCCTGGGGGGGGGGGGGGCGGCCCCCCCCCCCGCCCCGGCGGGGGGGCGGGGGGGGCCCCCGGGCCCGATTCATCCCTTCCTGCGGAACAGGGAGATCACCGCCAGGATCAGGAACACGACGAACAGGATCCAGGCGATGTTGCTCGCCGCGCCGGCGATGCCGCTGAACCCCAGCAGCGCGGCGATGATGGCGATGACGAAGAACACGATGGCGTAGTGCAGCATGTCGGCCTCCTCGATGGTGCCGCGTGGGCGTGGCCGAACTGTGCCAAGCCGCGCATCACGGCACGGTGATGAAACGTGAACAGGCCGTTCGCCGGAACCGGCTCAACCTCCTGCGCGCACGCTGTCGCGAAGCCGGCGCAACCCTTCCTCGATCGACACCCGTGGCACATAGCCGAAGTCGCGCCGTGCCGGTTCCATCGAATACCAGTGCGGCGTGCACAGTTGCTCGGCGAGGAAGCGCGTCATCGGCGGTTCGCCGCGCAGGCGCAGCAGCGGCCACAGCCTCTCGCACACCGCGCCGATACGGTACGCGGCCTTGAAGGAGATCGACTTCTCCACCGCCGGCGCGCCCATCGCCGCGAGCAGCTTGTTGAGCAGTTCGCGCATCGGCAGCGGTTCGCCGTTGGAGATGAAATAGGCCCTGCCGGCGCAGGCCGCGCCCGCCACCAGGTGGTCGAAGGCATCGAAGTGCGCCTGCGCGGCATTGTCGATGTAGGTCGTGTCCACCTTGTTCAGCCCGTCGCCGACGAAGCGCAGGCGCCCGGCACGGGCGCGCTCGGCCAGGCGCGGTACCAGCTGGTTGTCGCCCGGGCCCCAGATCAGCCGCGGGCGCAGCGCCACGGTGGCCAGTTCCGGGCCGTTGGCGGCCAGCACCTCGCGCTCGGCGATGGCCTTGGTGGCCGCATACGGCGCCTGGAAATCCTCGCCGTAAGGCACTTCGTCGGCGCCCAGCCCTTCCACCGGGTGGGTGGCGCGGTGGGTCACGCTGGGCGTGGAGGTATACACCAGCCTGCCGATGCCATGCGCGCGGCAGGCCGCCAGTACATTGCGGGTACCCGCCACATTTGCCTGGAAGTAACTGTCGTAGCTGCCCCACGCACCCGCCTTGGCGGCATTGTGGAACACCGCGTCGACGCCGGCGGCGGCGTGGCGCACGGCATTGCCATCGGCCAGGTCGCCACGCACCTGGCCCACGCCCAGGGCGGCCAGCGCAGGGTAATGGCCACGATTGAAACTGAGCACCTCATGCCCGCGCTCGACCAGCCCGCGGCACAGCGCCTGCCCGAGGAAACCGCCGCCACCGGTGACGAGGATTTTCATTCTTCCGGATGTCCCTGTTGGAGGGCTCCGCCTCCCCAGCCCTCCCCTTCGCCTGCGGCAAGAGGAAGGATGCACGATGCTGCGGCTTTTACCCCCTCCCTTTCGCCGCAGGCGAAGGGGAGGGCTGGGG
>NZ_JASCOS010000237.1:0-1227 GCF_029959705.1 Stenotrophomonas sp. PS02297
GGGTTCTACCCCGAAATCACGGACGGTTGTAAAAGGGCTGAGAACTTCTGGTCTTGCCTGGCGACCCTTCGTCGCATCCTCGGGTTGTGGAACCGCTCGATGTATTCGAACACATCCGCCCTCGCGGCATCGAGCGTTGGGTAGGTCATGCGGTAGACCCGCTCGCGCTTGAGCAGGCCGAAGAAGCCTTCGCACGCGGCGTTGTCACCGCAGTGGCCCACCGCGCTCATCGAGCACACCAAGCCGTTGGCCGCCAGGTAACGCTGGTAGTCGCCGCTTCGGAACTGGCTGCCACGGTCGGAGTGCAGGATCAGTGGATGGCTGCCTTGGCGCTGCCAGACCGCCATCTGCACGGCCCTGATCACCATCTGACGATCCTGACGATGATGCATTGACCACCCCACCACCCGCTGGTCAAACAGGTCCAGCACGATGCACAGATACAGCTTGCCTTGCCGGGTCTTGAGCTCGGTGATGTCGGTGACCCACCTGGTCTCCGGCTCCAACGCGGTGAAGTCCCGCTCCAGCAGGTTGCGCACACCCGGCGGCGTCAGCGCCGGCTTGCCGCGCTGGCCTCGCCGCTTCGGTCGCGGCCAACCCTGCAGGCCATCGGTCGCCATCAGACGCGCCACCCGGTTCAGGCTCGCCGTCTCGCCTTCCTCGGCAAGGTCTTCATGCATCCGGCCGGCGCCCAATGTGCCCCGGCTGTCCTCATGCAACTCACGGATCCGGCCGAGCAAGCGCTGGTTGTCGCGCTCCCGGGCACTGGGCAAGCGCTTACTCCAGTCGTAGTAACCGCTGGCCGAGACCCGCAGGCAACGACACATCAGTCGCACTGGAAACTCATCGCGGCAACGTTCGATCACCTGATACCTCAGGATGATCCCTTGGCAAAGAACGTCGCCGCTTCTCGCAAAAAATCCCGCTCCTTCTTCACCCGGGCCAGCTCGCGCTTGAGCCGCGCCAGTTCCTCGTCCCGGGGCGTCCCGGTGCCACCGAAGGCCACCTGGCCCCGGCTCTGGGCCTCCCGCTTCCAGCGGGTCAGCAATGCATCCCGGATCCCCAGCTCCCGGGCCACCTGGGCACAGCTGACGCCCGGCTGGCTGGCCTGCTCAACCGCACCGCGCTTGAACTCGGTGCTGAACTTCCTTCGCTTCGACATGAACACTCCTCATGGCCTTGATCGGCCTTCTCGTAAGTGTCCGTGAAAACGGGGGTGAACCCAAG
>NZ_JASCOS010000238.1:0-1171 GCF_029959705.1 Stenotrophomonas sp. PS02297
TGCCGATGAGGAACTGGCCGAGCTTGGGCAGGATGCCGCCGGCCAGATAGATGCCGCCCTGCACGCCGTAGAGCAGGGCCATGTCGCCGATGGTGGAGCCGAGGATTCCGCAGAACAGCTGCAGCGTCTCGACCGCGAGCGGGTCGCTGGCGTCGCAGGCGGCGGCGCTGACGGCATCGGGGGTGGCGTGGACGGGCGCGGTGCCGCGCACGGCGCACAGGGCGTTGTAGAGGTTGAGCAGGCCGGGACCGGACAGCGCGCCGTGTTCGATGGAGACGTGGCTGCGGTTGCGCAGCATCTGCTGCAGCACGGCCATTTCCAGTTCAGTGCTGGCGGCCAGCGAGGCCTGGCCGGCTTCGGTGGCGAGCACGACGGAGCGGTCGCCGACGGGGATCCAGACCGCGGCGCCCAGGCCGGTGCCGGGTCCGACGACGAGGGTGGGGCCGCGCGGCGCTTCGGCCGGACCGGTGAGCTGGAGGACCTGGCTGCCGTCGATGTGGGCGGCGGCGTGGGCGACGGCTTCGAAGTCGTTGACCAGGTGCACGGCCTGGAAGCCGAGGTCGTCGCGGATGCGGTTGGCCGACAGCGGCCAGGGCAGGTTGGCCGAGATCACGCTGCCGTCGGCCAGCGCATAGCCGGCACTGGCGATGACGCATTCGCGCGCGCCCGGGGCATGGCTGCGGAAGTCGGCGAGGATCTGGCCGAGGTCGGCGTGGTCGGCGCAGCGATACCTGCGATAGGCGAGCACGTGGATGTCCGGCACCGGACCCGCTACGGCACGCACCAGCCCCACCCGCACATGGGTGCCGCCAACGTCGGCCGCGATGAGCGGCGTGGCCGACGCGGCGATGGTCAGGTCATGGGCTGGACTGAAACTGGCGACCACGCGATTTCCCCTGGGTGTCTGCAGATCCCCGGGGATCTGCGGCATCCGGAGTTTCGGTGGTGCGTGACAACGATGTCAAGCTGCTTTGCAAAAAATTTTCACATCGCAGCTCGTGCCGAAATTGAAAATAACCCAATGATTGCAATGGAAAAATTTATTTCAAACGAAACTTGCGACGAAGGGTTGGGGAAATCTGTGGTCGATCAGGGGTTGTCGTGAAATTTTTTCGCACTCTCGGGGCGGCAAGTGCCCGGCACCGCCTCGGGCTGACCTGCGGGGGCAGCC
>NZ_JASCOS010000239.1:0-1170 GCF_029959705.1 Stenotrophomonas sp. PS02297
TCCCGAAGGCACCAATCCATCTCTGGAAAGTTCGCGACATGTCAAGGCCAGGTAAGGTTCTTCGCGTTGCATCGAATTAAACCACATACTCCACCGCTTGTGCGGGCCCCCGTCAATTCCTTTGAGTTTCAGTCTTGCGACCGTACTCCCCAGGCGGCGAACTTAACGCGTTAGCTTCGATACTGCGTGCCAAATTGCACCCAACATCCAGTTCGCATCGTTTAGGGCGTGGACTACCAGGGTATCTAATCCTGTTTGCTCCCCACGCTTTCGTGCCTCAGTGTCAGTGTTGGCCCAGGCAGTCGCCTTCGCCACGGATGTTCCTCCTGATCTCTACGCATTTCACTGCTACACCAGGAATTCCACTACCCTCTGCCACACTCTAGTCGCCCAGTTTCCATCGCAATTCCCAGGTTGAGCCCAGGGCTTTCACGACAGACTTAAACAACCACCTACGCACGCTTTACGCCCAGTAATTCCGAGTAACGCTTGCACCCTTCGTATTACCGCGGCTGCTGGCACGAAGTTAGCCGGTGCTTATTCTTTGGGTACCGTCAGAACAATCGGGTATTAACCGACTGCTTTTCTTTCCCAACAAAAGGGCTTTACAACCCGAAGGCCTTCTTCACCCACGCGGTATGGCTGGATCAGGCTTGCGCCCATTGTCCAATATTCCCCACTGCTGCCTCCCGTAGGAGTCTGGACCGTGTCTCAGTTCCAGTGTGGCTGATCATCCTCTCAGACCAGCTACCGATCGTCGCCTTGGTGGGCTCTTACCCCGCCAACTAGCTAATCGGGCATCGGCTCATTCTTTCGCGCCAGGCCCGAAGGTCCCCGGCTTTCACCCGTAGGTCGTATGCGGTATTAGCGTAAGTTTCCCTACGTTATCCCCCACGAAAGAGTAGATTCCGATGCATTCCTCACCCGTCCGCCACTCGCCACCCAGAGAGCAAGCTCTCCTGTGCTGCCGTTCGACTTGCATGTGTTAGGCCTACCGCCAGCGTTCACTCTGAGCCAGGATCAAACTCTTCACTTAAAACTACATGTCCGAAGACAAATACTCTTAGCTGCAGATGTTCAACCACTGGCAACGTTTCGCTTGCTTTACAAACTACTCATTGCTTGATCAAACGTCTGCAAGATGGACAGTCATCCACTCCTGCAGGCGCC
>NZ_JASCOS010000023.1:0-40949 GCF_029959705.1 Stenotrophomonas sp. PS02297
CTGCGGCGCCGGCCCGTGCGGCCAGCGGAGGCGCGGCGACGACGATGGCCGGCGAGGCCTTGCCGGCCGAGACCGCTGCCGCCGCCGGCGCGCGCGCATCCGGCGCGGTGCCGCAGCCGGCCAGCGCGAGCGACAGGCACAGCAGCACGAAGCCGGCAGCGCGGCGCCCGCGCGCCGGAATGGCGGGCGCACCGACCGTGGGGGAGGGCGTGTAGCGGACGGGCTTCGGCATGGCCGGCAGATTACCGCCGGCCGTGGCGGAGCAGGGATCACAATCGCGGTGCAGGTGTTAACCCGCAGCTATGGAATGCCGTGGTCTTGCCCCCGGCGCGCGGCCGCGGAGCGGCGCTTCCATGCGCGCGAGCTATACCGTGGGCCATGAAATATGGGCGACAGTCGCGCCATCGCCGGCCATGCTTCCAGATGGGCCAGTGCGGCCGTCGCCATCGGCACCGTCGCGGGCGGACGACGGCCGGCATTGCGCCCGCAAACCGCAAACCGGAGAAAGGCATGACCCTGCGAACCCTCGTTTCCCTCCCGGGCCGTGGCATGGCGCTGCTGCTGTGCGCGCTGCTGGCGCTGGCGCCGCCGGCCGGCGCGCGCGAACTGCTCAACTACCAGGCGATCCAGAAACCCGACCACGGCGACCGCGGCATGGTGGTCAGCCAGAACCAGCGCGCCAGCGAGATCGGCGCGCAGGTGCTGCGCGACGGCGGCAACGCGGTGGACGCGGCGGTGGCCACCGCCTTCGCGCTGGCGGTGCTGCTGCCGCGCGCGGGCAACATCGGCGGCGACGGCTACATGCTGCTGCACCTGGCCGGCGAGAACCGCAGCGTCGCCATCGACTACCGCTCGATGGCGCCGGCGGCGGCCACGCTGGAGCGCTTCATCGGCGCCGACGGCCGCATCGACGGCGAGACCGCCGGCTGGAAGGCCGCCGGCGTGCCCGGCACCGTGGCCGGGCTGGCGCTGGCGCATCGCCAGCACGGGCGCCTGCCGTGGGCGCGTCTGCTGCAGCCGGCGATCGAACTGGCCGACAAGGGCGTGGTGCTCAGCCGCGACGAAGCCTTCGCCCTGGACTGGGGCCGCCAGCGGCTGGCGCGCAGCCCGGCCGGCGCCGGCGTGTTCCTGCACGCCGACGGCAGCGCGCTGCGCGCGGGCGAACGCCTGCGCCAGGCCGACCTGGCGTGGTCGCTGCGGCTGATCGCGCGCGACGGCGAGGACGCGTTCTACCGCGGGCCGATCGCGCAGCGGCTGGTGGCGGCGATGCAGCGCCATGGCGGCCTGATCGGCAGCGAGGACCTGGCCGGCTACCGCGCCATCGAACGCGAGCCGCTGCGCAGCACCTACCGCGGCCGCGAGGTGGTGACCATGCCGCCGTCCAGCGGCGGCGGCGCCAGCGTGCTGGAAATGCTCAACCTGCTCGAACACGAGGACCTGGCCGCGCAGGGCCCCGGCTCGGCGGCGGCGCTGCACGCCATGGCCGAGGCGATCAAGCTGGCCTGGGCCGACCGCGCGCGCCATGCCGGCGACCCGGCCTTCGTCTCCGCGCCGGTACGCGGGCTGGTATCCAAGGCCTATGCCGACGCGCGCTGGAAGCTGTTCTCGCCCGACCGCGCGCTCGACGCCACCACGCTGGCGGCGGGCGATCCCATGCCTTACGAAAGTCCGCAGACCACGCATTTCTCGGTGGTCGACGCCGACGGCAACGCGGTCAGCAACACCTTCACCCTGGGCTCGGACTTCGGCGCCGGGGTGATGGCCGAAGGCACCGGCTTCCTGCTCGGCAACCTGATCGGCAACTTCTCGCTGCGCGCGCAGCTGGCCGCGCGTGCGGAGCCGGGGCGGGTGGTCGCCAACGCGCTGCTGCCCGGGCGCCGGCCGGTATCGAGCATGTCGCCGACCATGGTGCTGCGCGACGGCAAGGTGTGGCTGGTCACCGGCAGCCCCGGCGGCAACACCATCCCCGGTACGGTGATGCAGACGATCGTGGACGTGGTCGATTTCGGCATGAACATCGCCGAGGCCACCCACCGGCCGCGCATCCACCAGGACATGGGCAGCGGCATGCTGCAGATCGAACCGGGCTTCAGCCCCGACACGCTGCGCCTGCTGCGCGGGCTGGGCCACCGCATCGAAAGCGACGAGACCATCGGCAGCACGCAGACGCTGATGGTGGGCGAGGATGGCGGCGCGCAGGGCGCTGCCGATCCGCGCCGGCCCGGCGCCGGTTCCGCCGCGCAGTGACCGCGCGCATGGCCTGAGCCTCGGAAAGCCCTTTTCTGCAGGGCAGGTACGGCAGGGCCCGCCTTGCGGGCCCTGGGCCGGAAGCGCCCCGCCACAGGCGGCAGGGACCGGGCGAAGGCGGGAACGGCCCGAGCGTCAGCCCGGTTCCGGACAGGGCGATGTCCCTGGCCGCGTCCCGGCCGGGGACGCGGCGATGCGTTCCGGCCGTGACTTCCGGCGGCGCACCGCGGTGTCCCTGCATCGGCCTCCCAGGCCCGTTCCGAAGCCGGTTTCCGCCTCCGGCACCCGCATGCGCTTCATCCCGCTGGTGGTCTTGCGACCGGCGGCGTGTTCCCGCAGGAAAAGCGGGCCGCGGGAGCAACGCTCCTGCGCACTCCCGGAAACAGCAGGGCCGCCATCGCGGCGGCCCTGCGCACAACTGCTCGAACGCTGCTCCCGGCCGCGTCAGTGCGGCCAGAAGTTGAGGAAGCCGGTGATGATCAGCGCGTTGACGAAGTCGATGAAGAACGCGCCCACCAGCGGCGCCACCAGGAACGCGCGCGGCGCCACGCCGTAGCGCTGCACCAGCCGGCGCATCACCGCCATGGCGTTGGCGGTGGTGCCGAGCATGAAACCGATGAAACCGCCGCCCATCACCGCCGCGTCGTAGTCGCGGCCCATCACGTAGTAGATCGGCACCGCGAACAGCGCCACCAGCGCCACCTGGATGACCAGGTTGACCACCAGCGGCAGGCCCATGCCGGCCAGTTCCCACAGCTTCAGGTCCATCAGCGCCACCGCCAGGAACAGCGCCAGGCAGATGTTGCCGATCAGGTCGGTGGTCGGCACCGACAGCCTGATCAGGCCGGTGTAGTCGTCGATGTTGCGCACCACCGCGCCCACCAGCATCGCGCCGATGTAGGACGGCAGGGTCAGGCCCAGGCCCGCGAAGCCCTGGCTGACCCAGGCGCCCAGCCACATCGCCATCAGCAGCACGACGATGCTCTTGAGCGCGTCGAATTCGCGCGCCGACTCGCTGGGGAAGTGAACGTGCACGCTCTCGTCGGCCTCGGCGGCGCCATCGGCCCTGGCGCCGTTGCCGGCCGGGCCGCTGATGCGGAAGCGGCGCATCAGCACGGTGATGGCCGGCCCGCCGACCACGCCGCCGCAGATGATGCCGGCCATCGCCGCGGTGATCGCCAGGGTCTCGGCGCCCTGCAGGCCGGCCTTCTCGAACAGCGGCGCGAAGGCCATGCCGGTGGCCGGGCCGCCGGTGAGGGTGGCCGAACCGGCGAGCACGCCGAACATCGGGTGCAGGTCGAACATCCACGCCACGCTGATGCCGACCAGGTTCTGCACCACCGCGAAGATGCTGGCCAGCAGCAGGAAGACCATCACCTGGCGGCCGCTGATGCGCAGCAGGCGCAGGCTGGCGTTGATGCCCAGCGTGGTGAAGAAGGCCACCATCAACGGCACCTTGAGGCTGGTGTCCAGTTCGAACAGGGTGGTGCCACGCGCGTGCGCGGCCCATACCAGCAGGGCCACCAGCAGGCCGCCGACGACCGGTTCGGGCAGGTTGTAACGGCGCAGCACCGGGATCGCGCGGCACAGCGCATAGCCGGCGAACAGGGTCAGGCCGCCGAAGGCGATCGTCTGTACGGCATCAAGTTGGATCATCTAATCAGTACCTCGTGCCCTGCCAATGCAGGTGTCGTGGGCGGGGGCGGCGGAGGGCCGGTACCGCCGGGGGGAGAACTGCCCGGGGAATGTGGCTCCGCGGCACGGGGGAGGGGACGGAGCCACGGGCAGTCCGGCGGGAGCCGGCCCGTCCGCATGACGGATGGCAGACGGTTCGATGCCCGACGGCGGGTTTTCCGCCAGTCGGGGCAGGTGGGATGGCTGCGGCCGGCGTGGGCGCAAGCAGGCAGGCATGGCGTGTCTCCATGGCGAGCGGGCCGGTCTGCCGCGCCGCAACACGATGCGTGGGGCGGGACGGCGGCATCCACCATAGCCATGGAACGGGGCGTGGCGCCAGTCGAAAAAGATCGCGGCGGCATAGCCGGCCGTTATGCGCGGCAGCCGCGGATGTCCCTGCCCGGCGGCGCCGGAGCAGGGATCGGCAGGCGTGGATTCAGCGCTGCGGGCGCTTCCAGGCGACGCAGTCCACTTCCACCTTGCAGTCCACGACCATGCGGTTCTCCACGCAGGCGCGCGCTGGCGGGTGTTCGCCGAAGTAATGCCTGAACACGGTGTTGAACGCGTAGAAATCGCGCGCGTCGTCCAGCCATACGCCGCATCGGACCACGTGTTCAGGGCCGTAGCCGGCCTCGGCGAGGATCGCCAGCACGTTGCCGATGGCCACGTGCGCCTGCTCGGTCACGGTGCCGCCGACCAGCTCGCCGTCGCGCATCGGCACCTGGCCGGAGACATGCAGCCAGCCGTCGGCCTCGACCGCGCGCGAAAACGGCATGTGCTGCCTGCCCTGGCCTACGCCGCCTTCGGCGCCGTAACGCTTGATGTCGCTCATGAGATTCTCCTGACTTGATTTGCAGTAACCAGAGCCTTCTCTCCGCGGGGGGGGGGGGCGAGGGTACGGGCGGAGCCTCGACCGTCCCTTCGGCGCACCGGCGCATCCCTGTGCAGCGCCTTCCGTGCGGCTTGGCCGAGCAACCCGGCGATCCTGCCGGTTTGCCGCCCGCAGGGAGAAGGGAATCAGTGGCCCGGCGCGATGAACCGCCCCGGCCGCGCGACCACTTCCGTGCCGTCGTAGGCCAGTTGCCCGTTGACCCACACCGCGTCGATGCCCTCGGCCGCGCGCACCGGATCGTGGAAGCTGGCGGTATCGCGCACGCGCGCCGGATCGAACAGCACCAGGTCGGCGCACCCGCCCACGCGGATGAGGCCGCGCGCGCCCAGCGCGAAGCGCGAGGCGGGCAGGCCGGTCATCTTGTGCACGGCGGTGTGCAGCGGGAACAGAGCTTCGTCGCGCGCGTAATGGCCGAGCACGCGCGGGAAGGTGCCCCACAGGCGTGGATGCGGGCGCGGATCGCGTGGCAGGCCGTCCGAACCGATCATGGTCAGCGGATGCGCCAGGATGCGGCGCACGTCGGCCTCGTCCATGCAGTGGTAGACCGCGCCGGCCGGCTGCAGGCGGACGGCGGCGGCCATCAGCGGGATGCCCCAGTCGGCGGCGATGTCGGCCAGCAGGCGCCCGCCCTGCGACGGCTCCGGTCCGGACCAGGTGATCAGGATGTCGTAGGCATCGGTGACCTGCTTCAGGTCCAGGGTGGAGGCGCTGGCGGCGTAGGGATAGCAGTCGCAGGCGACGTCCTGCCCGGCCGATGCGGCGTCGAGGCTGTGCAGCACTTCGCGGCTGCGGCCCCAGTTGTCGATGCCGGCGCACTTCAGGTGCGAGACGCGCACCGCGGCCCGCGGCGCGCGCGCCGCATCGAAGGCCTCCTCCATCGCCTCGAGGATGCCGCCGAATTCATCGCGCAGGTGCGTCGCGTACAACCCGCCGGGCGGCAGTTCCGCCGCCAGTTCCGCCACTTCGCTGGACGGCGCGTGGAACGCCGAGCCATAGGCCAGCCCGCTGCTCAGGCCCAGCGCGCCCTGCGCCAGGCTCGCGCGCAGCTGCACGCGCATGGCCGCGATCTCCGCGGCGGTGGCGGCGCGGTCCAGCCGGTCCATGTGGTTCTGGCGCAGCGCGGTATGGCCGACCAGCGCGGCCACGTTCACCGCCGGCCGCGCGGCTTCCACCGCCTGCCGGTAGCTGGCGAAATCGGCGAAGCGGAAATCGCCGGCTTCGCCGAGCAGGTTCATCGGGTCCGGCACTTCGTCGCGGATGCGTACCGGGCTGGCGCTGATGCCGCAGTTGCCGACGACCACCGTGGTCACGCCCTGCGACAGCTTGCTGGCCATGTCCGGGTTGCGCAGCACTTCCAGATCGTCATGGGTGTGCACGTCGATGAAGCCCGGCGCCAGCGCGCGGCCGCCGGCGTCGATCACCTGCCGCGCGCTGCCGGCCACTGCGCCGACCTCGACGATGCGGCCATCGCGCAGCGCCACGTCGCCGTGGCTGCCGGGCCGGTCGCCGCCGTCGAGCACCAGCGCATCGCGGATCAATACGTCGTGCATCGGTCAGTCGCCCAGCGGCAGGCGCGAGTCGCCACCGCGGTAGCGGTCCAGCGCCAGCTTGATGCGGCGCAGGTGCTCGTGGTTGTCGCCGGCGCCGTTGAGCGCGGTGGTGGTGGCGAGCACGTCGATGGCCAGCATCATCGCGTAGCGCGAGGCGGAGGGTTTGAACACGAAATCGGTTTCCTCGATGCTGATCGGCAGCAGCCAGTCGCTCAGCCCGGCCAGCGGCGTGCCGGCGCGGGTGATGGCGCCCACGCGCGCGCCATAGGTGCGGGCGATCTCCACCGCCGAGGTGACTTCCGGGGTGATGCCGCTGACCGAAAGCGCCAGCACCAGGTCCTGCGGGCCGAGGATGGCGGCGGTCATCTTCATCACCACCGCGTCGCTGCAGGCGGTGATCGGCAGGCCGAAGCGCATCAGGCGGTTCTGCAGTTCCTGCGAGAACACCGTCGAGCAGCCGCCGATGCCGAACACGTGGATGCGCCGCGCCTGGCAGACCGCGTCGGCCAGCTGCTGCACCACCTCTTCCTGCAGGTTGGCCAGGTTGTGGCGCAGGCAGGCCTGGATGTCGTCGCAGATCTGCGCGAACAGCGCCGACACCGGCGGCGCGTTCTGCTGTTCCAGGAAGCGCTTGCCGACCGCGCTTGCCGACGCCAGCCGCGCGCGCAGCTCGCGTACGTGCTCGCAGCCCAGGGTCTTGGCGAAGCGCGAGATCGCCGCGGCGCTGACCTCGGCGCGCTCGGCCAGCTCGGTCACCCCGTACTGGGCGGCGGCATCGACGTCGGCGAGGATGGTGTTGGCGATGCGGACCTCGACCGGGCTGAATTCGTGCAGCCGCTGGCGCAGTTCGTAGACGATGTCGAACATGGTGGGGATCTTCGGTTCAGAGCACGGCGGCGAGGGCCGCCACCAGCGCGAGCGCGGTGACGGAGATGAGGGTTTCCAGCACGGTCCAAGTCTTGAAGGTCTGGGCTACGGACATGTTGAAGTATTCCTTCACCAGCCAGAAGCCGCCGTCATTGACGTGCGACAGCACCACCGAGCCGGCGCCGGTGGCCAGCACCAGCAGTTCCGGGTGCGGGTAGCCCAGGGCGGCGGCGATGGGCGCGACGATGCCCGAGGCGGTGGTCATCGCCACCGTCGCCGAGCCGGTGGCGATGCGCATCAGCGCGGCCATGGTCCAGCCCATCAGCAGCGGCGACAGGTCGAACTGGCGGGACAGATCGATGATCTGGCTGGCCACGCCGGTATGCACGAGGATGCCGTTGAGGCCGCCGCCGGCGCCGACCAGCAGGGTGATGGCGGCGGTCGGTGCCAGGCATTCCTGCGAGAACTTCAGGATCTGCTCGCGGTTGAAACCGCGCAGCAGGCCCAGCGTGACGAAGCTCAGCAGCGTGGCCAGCAGCAGCGCGACGACCGAGTGGCCGATGAAGCGCAGGCCGTGGTTGAGCGGCGAGCCTGGCGCGGCGATCTGGTCGGCCCAGCCGCCCAGCAGCATCAGCGCCACCGGCAGCAGCAGGGTGGCGATGGTGATGCCGAAGCCGGGCAGCTGGTCGTCGGGGATGCGGCCGTGGCCCTCGTCGAGCAGCGCGGCCTCCATCGGGTTGCGCGCCGGCAGCTTCACCCGCGGCGCGACCACCCGGGCGAACAGCGGGCCGGCCAGCGCGGCGGTCGGCAGGCCCACCAGCAGCGCGTAGAACACGGTGCGGCCGACATCGGCGCCGTAGGCATGCACGGCCAGCATCGCCGCCGGGTGTGGCGGCACCAGCCCGTGCACCACCGACAGCCCGGCCACCATCGGCAGGCCGACCAGCAGCAGCGGCACGCCGGTGCGGCGGGCGACGTTGAGCGCGATCGGGACCAGCAGCACGAAACCGACCTCGAAGAAGATCGGCAGGCCGATGCAGAAGGCGATCAGCATCATCGCCCAGTGCACGTTCTTCGTACCGAAGCGCGCGATCAGCGTGCGCGCGATGCGCTCGGCGCCGCCGGACTCGGCCATCATCTTGCCGAGCATGGTGCCCAGCGCCACGATCAGCGCGATATGGCCCAGCGTCTTGCCCACGCCCTGTTCGTAGGCGGGCAGGATTTCCGGTGCCGGCATGCCGGCCAGCAGCGCCAGCCCGACCGAGACGACGGTGACGCTGATGAAGGGGTTGAGCCGGTAGCGGGCGATCAGCACGATCAGCGCGAGGATCGCCAGCACGGCGTAGATCAGCAGCAGGTGTCCATGGCTCATGCGTACCGGTCCGGGGCAGGCGGGTCAGAACTGCGTGGTGACGGCATCGACCACGATGTGGTCGTCGTCGACCACCAGCAGGTGGCGCCACTTGTCGAAGGTCAGGCACGGGTGCGAAATGTCGAAGCACAGCATGTCGCCCACGCGCAGGTCGTCGTCGGCGCGCACCTGCAGGAAGGCGTGCTGGTCCATCATCGCGGTGACCTGCCAGTGCGCGGCGGCATCGCCGGGCGCCGCATCGCCGGGCCGGTAGTGCAGCGCCGGCACCGGGAAGCCGGCATCGAAGGCGGCATCGCGCTTGCCGAGCCCGACGATGGCCTTGTCCGGCTCCGGCCGCGACTGCACGTAGGCCCAGAGCCGTAACGCGGGCTGCAGGCTTTGGCCCATCTGCCGGGCGACCGGATTGCTGGCATGGATGCGGGTGGCGGCCTGGCGGTAGGCGCCGACGTCATGGGTGAGGTAGCAGCCCGGGCGCAGCACGATCTCGGCCGCGGCGTCGCCGGACAAGGCGGCGAATTCCTCGGCGACCACGTCGAACCAGGCCGAGCCGGCGCCGGACAGCAGTGCCGGCATGCGGCCGAAGGCGCGGCCGTCGCGCAGGCGCTGGAAGGTTTCCACGCTGCGGCGCAGGACCGCGCGCACGCCGGCTTCATCGGCCACCACGCCCTCGTAGACTTCCACGCCGGCCAGCCGCAGCGCCTGCGGCCAGCACGCGACGGCTTCGACCACCGCCTGCGCCTGCGCGTCGTTGCGCACGCCGGTGCGGCCGCCGGCAACACCGATTTCCAGCAATACGTCCAGGCGCAGCCCGCGCGCGTCGAACCAGCGGCCCAGCGCATCGGCGTTGTCGGCCGAGTCCACCAGGCAGAACACCTCGGTATCGCCGGCGTCCAGCAGGTCGGCGACGATGGCCATGTTGGCCGGGCCGACCAGCTGGTTGGCGATCAGGATGCGGCGCGCGCCGGCCAGCCACGCCTCGCGTGCCTGCGGCGCGGTGGCCACGGTGATGCCCCAGGCACCGGCGTCGAGCTGCAGGCGGAACAGTTCCGGGCTCATCGTGGTCTTGCCGTGCGGCGCCAGCTGCACGCCATAGGCGGCGACGAAGCGGCGCATCCATTCCAGGTTGTGCAGCAGCGCCGAACGCAGCAGGACGGCGGCGGGCAGGCTCACCTGTTCGCGCAGGATGGACCAGCCCTGGTGGCCGGCGTCCGTCGGCAACGCACCGTCGCCGGCACCGAGGCCCTTGCCCCTGAGCGTGGCCGGTGCGTTGTGAAATAGTTTTTTATCCATGCCGGATTACTTTCATGTGGCCGCCGTTCTTCCCGCTGGAGAGGTGTCTATGTAGCAGATAACTGCTTCCATGAAAAATATTTTCGTATATTGTTGCGAAGCAGCATGGCGAATCGGGAGCGCTGTCCTGAATACAGTCCCCGATGAAACGGTCCATGTCGTCGTTGAGTCGCTAGAATCGGGCATTCAGCCACAGCAAGTCCCGTCGATGTCCAAAGAAGATTTCAAGCAGGCCGCCCTCGACTACCACCGCATGTCGCCGCCGGGGAAGATCCGGGTCGCCGCCACCAAGCCGATGCTCACCCAGCGCGACCTGTCGCTGGCGTACTCGCCGGGCGTGGCGTATGCCTGCGAAGCGATCGTGGCCGATCCGGCCGCGGCCAGCGAGCTGACCGCGCGCGGCAACCTGGTGGCGGTGATCTCCAACGGCACCGCGGTGCTGGGCCTGGGCAACATCGGTCCGCTGGCCGGCAAGCCGGTCATGGAAGGCAAGGGCGTGCTGTTCCAGAAGTTCGCCGGCATCGACGTGTTCGACATCGAGGTGGACGAGAACGACCCGGACAAGCTGGTCGACATCATCGCCTCGCTGGAGCCGACCTTCGGCGGCATCAACCTGGAGGACATCAAGGCACCGGAATGCTTCGTGGTCGAGCGCAAGCTGCGCGAGCGCATGAACATCCCGGTGTTCCACGACGACCAGCACGGCACCGCGATCATCGTCGGCGCGGCCATCCTCAACGCGCTGGACATCACCGGCAAGAAGATCGGCGAGGTCAAGGTCGCCACCACCGGCATGGGCGCGGCCGGCATTTCCTGCGTGAACATGCTGGTGGAACTCGGCGTCAGGCCGGAGAACGTGCTGGCCTTCGACCGCGACGGCGTGATCTACGCCGGGCGCGAGGGGCTGGACCCGGAGAAGGCGCGCTATGCGCGCGACACCGACAAGCGCACCCTGGCCGAGATCGTCGAGGGCGCGGACATCTTCCTGGGCCTGTCGGCCCCGGGCATCCTCACCGCCGAGATGGTCAAGACCATGGCGCCGGACCCGGTGATCTTCGCCCTGGCCAACCCGACCCCGGAGATCATGCCGGAGCTGGCGCGCGCCGCGCGCCCGGACGCGATCATCGGCACCGGCCGTTCGGACTACCCGAACCAGGTCAACAACGCGCTGTGCTTCCCCTACCTGTTCCGCGGCGCGCTGGACGTCGGCGCCACCGGCATCAACGAGGAGATGAAGGTCGCCTGCGTGCGCGCCATCGCCGCGCTCGCGCGCAAGGAGGCTTCCGATCTGGGCGCCGCCTATGGCGGTGAAACGCCGAGCTTCGGCCGCGACTACCTGATCCCGCGCCCGTTCGACCGCCGCCTGCTGGTGGAGCTGTCCTCGGCCGTGGCCCAGGCGGCGATGGATTCGGGCGTGGCGACGCGCCCGATCGCCGACATGGCGGCCTACCGGGAGAAGCTGGCGCAGTTCGTGTATCGCACCAGCCTGCTGATGAAGCCGGTGCACGACCAGGCGCGCACCGACAAGCAGCGCGTGGTCTATGCCGAAGGCGAAGAGGAAGTGGTGCTGCGCGCGGTGCAGAACGTGATCGACGAGGGCGTGGCCTTCCCGATCCTGATCGGCCGCCCGGACGTGATCGAGTCGCGCATCGAGCGCCTGGGACTGCGCATGAAGCCGGGCGTGGATTTCGAGATCACCAACATCAACGACGATCCGCGCTTCAACGACTACTGGCAGTACTACCACGGCCTGACCGGCCGCCGCGGCGTGACCGTGGCCGCGGCCAAGAACCTGCTGCGCTCGCGCCCGACCCTGATCGCCGCGGTGATGGTGGCGCGCGGCGAGGCCGACGCCATGCTCAGCGGCGTGGTCGGCCGCTTCCACAAGAAGCTCGGCTACGTGCGCAGCGTGATCCCGCTGGAGCCGCGGGTGAGTTCGACCTCGGCGATGACCGGCGTGATCAACTCGCAGGGCGTGTTCTTCTTCGTCGATACTCACGTGCAGGAAGACCCGAGCGTGGAGCAGATCGTGGAGTCCACGCTGCAGGCGGCCTACCGCATGAAGCTGTTCGGCATCGAGCCGAAGGTGGCGCTGCTGTCGCATTCCAATTTCGGCAGCCACGACTCCAAGGACGCGCTGAAGATGCGCCAGGTGCGCGAACAGCTGCTCAAGCGCAACCCGCGCCTGAACGTGGACGGCGAGATGCAGGGCGACACTGCCTGGGACGAGGCGCTGCGCGAGAAACTGCTGCCCAACAGCACGCTCAAGGGCCGCGCCAACCTGTTCGTGCTGCCCAACCTGGAAGCGGCCAACATCGCCTACAACCTGGTGCGCGTGTTCACCGACGGCGTGGCGATCGGCCCGATCCTGATGGGCACGTCCAAGCCGGTGCACATCCTTACCAGCAGCGCCAGCGCCCGCCGCATCCTCAACATGACCGCCATCGCCGCGGTCGATGCGCAGATCCGCAAGCAGATGGAAGCCGAACGCGGCGGCTGAGCGCCGCCCGCGGAGTGACCACGACCGGGCCGGCGGATGCCGGCCTTGTCGTATCCGCAGGTCGCCGCTGCGCCGCCTTGCCGGCCGGTGGCGCGGATCAGGCGAGGATGCCCAGCACCACCGCGCGTACCGCCGCGGCCGTGCGGTTGCCAACCTCGAGCTTGGCCATGGCGTTGTTCAGGTGGAAGTTGACCGTGCGCTCGGTGATGTTGAGGCGGGCGGCGATCTGGCGGTTGGTATGGCCTTCTGCGACCCAGCGCAGGATTTCGATCTCGCGCTCGCTCATGGCTTCGCGGGAGGTCGAGCGCCAGCGCGTGAGCATTTCCCGCGCCAGCCCGTGATGGGCGACCTGGCCCAGCCAGAGCAGCTGCGGCCACCGGGCCCGCAGTTCCTGCGCGTCCAGCCTTTCGCCGCCGCGGGTCACCGTCAGCATGCCGCGCACGCTGTTGGCCGCCAGCGCCGGCAGCGATACGCCGCAGGTGATGTCGTGCAGGCGCGCGTCCTCCCAGAACGCGGCGGCCGGATCGAGCGGATCGTCGGAGTTCGACCAGGCGAAGGGATCGAGCGATGCCGCGCCCTGGCGGACCGTGGGATCGACCTGCAGGTAGGCGTTGTCCTGGTAGCGCTTCTGCCAGACTTCCGGGTAATCGTTGAGCATCACGATCTCCGGCTGCGCCAGCGGCAGCGGCGCGCGCATGCCATAGGCGCAGTGTTCGAAGCCCAACGCGCGCACCAGCCCGGCGACCGTGCCGAACAGGTCGTCCTGCCCGCCGGGCGCCAGCAGCGCATTGAGTTGGTCTTCCCGCCACGCTTCCATTTCCGCCCTCGACGAAATCGTGATCCCGGTCCGGCGGTACTGTCAGCACTGACAGTTTCCAGCGCATGCGCAGGGCATCTAGATTGGGCAACCCGACCGCCCTGCGCGGTGCACCGCCGCGGCCTGCACCGCCAAAGACGCATGATAATGATTGACGACGACGGTTACATCCGCCTTCCGCGCGGTGCGCTGGGCCAGATCCGGCTCGTGCACCTGGTGTCGGGGCTGGACGAGGAGGAGCGCACCGGTGCGATGGGGGCGGTCCACTCGGCCATCTGCGGCTATACCGAATGGGCCACCGCCTCCGCACCGGCGGTCTCGGTGGGCTGGGACTGGCATATCGATACCCTGGCCCGCCCGGTGTCCGCCGCCTGCCGCGACGCTCCGCGCAGCAACGTGATGCTGGTGGATGGGCAGGGCAGGGACATCGGGCCGGAGTACACGGCTCGCTGCCTGCAGCGGCTGGTCGAGGCGCTGGAGTGGAAGCCGGTGGTGCTGGACGCCATCGGTTTCCGCTGACACCCGGTCCGGACGCGGCCTCCATCCGGTTCGTGCGGGTGTCGTATGGAGGACATGCCGTCCCGTTCCGGGGCGCCCGGCGACCTGTCAATTCTGACAGTTATCAGGCCTGTGCTGCATTGCAAGACTCGTTTCCCATCCATCAGGAACAGGGGAATGCGTCATGGAATTCATCCTTGCCAGTGCGAACAATCTGTCGCCGCTGCTCAACCAGGCGCTGGGCCAGTACCGCTACCGGGTCTTCATCGAAACGCTGGGCTGGCAGATGGACACGCCGCCGGGAATCGAGCGCGACCGGTTCGACCAGCCGGAAACGGTGCACGTGATCGTCCGCGACGAACAGCACGACATCGTCGGTTATGCGCGCCTGCTGCCGACCACCGGCCCGTACCTGCTGGGCGAGATGTTCCCGGAGCTGATGAACGGCCTGCCGCCGCCCTGCTCGGAAGATGTGTGGGAACTGTCGCGCTTCGCGGTGATGGACCTGCGCGGCGCGCGCACCGGCATTTCCGCGTTGCGGCCGTCCGCGCTGGCGGTGGATATCCTGCAGCTGGCGGCTGATTACGTGGAAAGCCGTGGCGGGAAACGGCTCATCACGGTCTCGCCGCTGGCGATGGAGCGGTTGCTGCGCCGGACCGGCTTCCATGTCCACCGCGCCGCGCCGCCGGTGATGATCGAAGGCCATCCCACCTTCGCCTGCTGGATCGAACTGGCCGGGCGTCCGACCCGGGAGTAGCGGAAGGCGCCAGGAGCGGCTTTTCGACCCGCTTTTCGATGGCACGGAGGCTTTGACGTCACCGATAGCGGAAAAGCAGGGAAAAACCTGTCAATCCTGACAGTTACGGAAAGAGGGGCATCTCGGGTGAAATTCCCCGTGAGGCCGGAGAGCCTTCGAGAGGCAGGAAAGGGGACGTCTCTCGATCGGCGGGGAACGCCATACGGAGGGAACAGGGAGGTTGGCGGCGGGAAGGGGTCCCGCTTTCGCGCGCGGTCGTCGCGCCCCTCCGTGTTCTGTTCATATCGGGAGACGAGGCATGTTCAAGAAGAGTTCGGACCACGACGGCAGGCACGGCGTCTCCGATCCGCTGCGGCTGCAGTTCCTGGCAGGTCTCTTTGTCGGTACCGTCGTCGGCATCGGCGTGGGTGGGCTGCTGGGCATCCTGTCCTGAATCGGCAAGCCCCGGCGTCCGCTGCTCCGGACCGCTGCTGGGCGTGGAACTCCGCATCGCCGGAACCGGCTTACCGGTTCCGGCGTCTGCGTGTCCGGGACCACGCGATCATCGCGGACGGCGTGTCCGCCGATGCGTGGCGTCGGGACGCGATGCCCGTATCCGCTCAGTCGAAGGACTTGGTCAGGGTCAGGTAATAGCCGCGGCCCAGCGCATTGTGCAGCGAGGAGTAGAAGCCCAGGCTGCGGCCGGACAGCGGCGGATCGCGGTCGGCGACGTTGCGCACGGTCAGGCGCACGCTGCTGTTGTCCAGCAGGTTGCCGTGCTTGCCGAAGCGGTGTTCCAGCCACAGGTTGGTCGTAGTCCAGGACGGGATCCGGTACAGGGTGCCGTCGGCCAGCTGCGCATCGCTTGAATCGAAGGCGCCGACGCGGCGCACGAAGGTACCCACGCTCCAGTCGCGGTAACGCCAGCTGGCATTGAACGAGGCGCGCCATTCCGGCGTGCCGTTGATGCCGAGCAGGCTGCCGGCGCTGCGGATGGTGAAGCCCTTGTCGATCAGGCCGGACTGCTGCGCCTGGTCGACCATGTCTTCCAGGTCGGAGGGCATCTGCGTCTGTTCGATCAGCCGGCTTGCATCGAGGCTGGCGTTGAAGGTGCCGAGCCGGTCGGTACGCAGCCGCCAGGACAGGCCGAAGTCGATGCCGCGGGTCAGGCGCGGCAGGCGGTTGGTGTACTGGTCGCGTACCTGCAGCACGTTGCCGACTGCTTCCAGTCCGGTCCCGGCGAAATTCTCGCGCTTGGCGTCGTCGGGCGCCTCGCGCAGGACGTTGGGGTTGTACGAGCCCTGCATGCGCAGCAGGTAGTCCAGCGCCAGATGGGTCTGCTCGCCGGTGACGGCGATCATGTCCTCCTGCTTGATGGACCAGTAGTCCATGGTGAAGGTGAACTGTCCTGCCGTGCGCGGCAGGAAGCGGGGCTGGAACACCATGCCCGCCGACCACGCCTCGGAGGTTTCCGGCTTCAGGTCGAGGTTGCCCTCGCGCACCGCCTGCGTGCTGTACGACTTGCCGCACTGGCTGAAGCTGGCGATGCGCCCGGCACGCATATCGGCCTCGCACTGGTAGTAGTCGAGCCGGCTGTTGCTGACCACCGTGCCGTCGGAATACATCTGCAGGATGTTGGGGGCCAGGAAGCTGGTGGACCAGTTGCCGCGCAGCATGAAGCCGTCGAACACGTCCCAGGCCAGCGCGACCTTCGGATTGGAGACATTGCCGAAGTCGGAATAGTGCTCCCAGCGCCCGGCGATCTGCAGGTCCAGCGAGCGGACCAGCGGGATTCCCATTTCCGGCTTCACCAGCGGCACGGCGAACTCGACATAGGCCGAGGCCACGTTGCGGTCACCGCTGGTATTGCCGGCCGGACTTGCGCCGAGCACGTCGGAGGTGATGTCGCCGGTCAGTGGATTGGTGTAGGTAAGAGTGCCGTTCATGCGGTCGTCGCGTGCGTCGGCCAGCGTCTCGCGCCGCCACTCCGCGCCGAAGGACAGGCCCACGTCGCCGGCGGGCAGAGCGAACAGCTGTTCGCGGGTGAAGCGCGTGTCCACCTGGAACAGCGAGGCGGTGGCGCGGCGCTTCACCGGCACCAGGAAGCCGGCGATGGTGGCCGGGTCGTTGGGCGCATTGCTCGGCGCCGACCAGTCCTGCAGGTTGCCGCCGCCGAACGGGTTGTAGGCACTGGCGTCGTTGCGCGCGAGCGCCTGCGCGAACAGGGTGTTGCTGATCGAACCGTGCTGGGTGTCCAGGGTGGTGGCGCGCGAGTACAGCACGGCGCTCTCCCAGTCGAAACCGGCAAGCATGCCGCGCACGCCGCCCATGACGCGGTAGGAGTCGTCGTCGACCGTGTACGGGCGCGTGGTCTCGGTGGCGCGGTAGTTGCTGATGCGCAGGTCCACGCCTTCGTCGGCGACGTTCAGGCCGGGCAGGCGGTTGGGGTTGAGCGAGCCGTCGGCCAGGTACTTCGCGCCGAACGGGTTCCAGTAGTTGGAAGCGGGCACGATGATCGGCGCGGCGGCGAGCGAGGCGGCCTGTTCGCGCATGCCTTCGTACCGGGACTGGTAATAGTTCAGTTCGCCGAAGGCGACGAAGTTGTCGTCGATGTCGTGTTCGAGGGTGCCGAACAGGTTGTTGCGGTCCAGTCCGCCCATCAGGTAGCGCTGCGAGTTGGCGTTGAAGCGCAGCGGCCGGTCGATGGCGGTGCTCTGCGCGCCGGTCTGGATGCAGACATCTGCGTTGAGCGCGGTGACGCAGCCGTTGGCGATGGGCTCGATGTGGAAGCTGCCGCTGCTGTTGGTGATGTTCTTGCCGTTCTGCTTGACCTGGCGGCCATTGACGGCCTGGAACACGCCCCAGGCGCTGGAGGTGGTGCGGTCGTCGAAGGCGGACATGCCTTCCCACGGCGTGCCGACCATGAAGTCCATGTGGTCCTGGTTGGCCGAGTAGTCGCGCTCGGACGCTTCCATCACGCTGCGGTAGGTGTGCCCGCCCAGCACGGTGACGCGCGTGCGGCCGTCGTTGAACCAGTGCCCGGCCTTGAAGTTGATGTTGCCCTGGCGGAAGTCCGTGCCTTCCGAACCGCCGTACTGGCCCTGGATCTTCAGGCCCTGGAAATGCGTGTCCATCACCACGTTCATCACGCCGGCCACGGCGTCGGAGCCATACAGCGCGGAGGCGCCGCCCAGCAGCGTTTCCATGCGCTTCACGCCATACAGCGGGATGGCGTTGATGTTGGCGGTCTGCCGCGGCACGTAGTTCTCGGTCTGGGTGCCCGGGTGGTTGACCATGCGCCGGCCGTTGACCAGCAGCAGCGTGTTGCCGGTGCCGAGGTTGCGCAGGTTGACCGAGCCCACGTCGCCGCGCGCGGCGTTGAGGTTGGACGCGGTGTCGGTGTTGTCGAACATCATGTCGCCCACCTGCGGCAGGCTCTGCAGCAGGTCTTCGCCGGATACCGCGCCGGTGGCCTGGATGTCTTCCTCGGAAATGGTGTTGACCGGCAGCATGCCGGTCTGGCTGTTGCCGGCGAAGCGGCTGCCGACCACCACCACGCCGTCGAGCGTGGTCGCCTTGGGCTGCTGCGGATCGTTGCCGGTCTCCGGCGGTGGCGTCTGTTCCTGCGCGGCCGTCGCGTCCATGGCGATGGCCGATGCGAGCATGAGGCTCAGGATGGAAAGTGCCGGTTGCTGCTTCATCGTGCGTTTCCCCTTGCTTGGACGCGGAAGACATCCGCATGCCCGGATGGTAGCCACGGATGCATGCGCACAGACTTTCCGTTCCGTCGGTCGGGCATAGCTTGCGGCTATTGCGCGCATGCGCATGAATGCAGAAGCGATGCGGCAAGCGCGCATCGCACGCACGGAACATCCGGATTGAAATGCGGTGCAGGGCGGCGGACGCTGCATCGCCGCCGCGAGCGCGATCAGGGACAGGTGCCCGGTGGTGGTGAATGCCGCAGCACGCGGCCGGCGAGCGCGTCGGTCTGTACGTCGTCCTCGATGGCGATGCGGCCGTTGACCAGCAGCAGGGCGACACCGGAAGACAGTTCGCGCGGATGCAGGTAGTCGGCATGCGGCATGAAGCGTTCCGGATCGAACACCACCACGTCGGCGAAGAAGCCCGGCTGCAGTTCGCCGCGTTTCTCCAGGCCGAGGATGCGCGCGGTCAGTGCGGTGGAGCGGTGGATGAACTGCCCGGTGCTCAATACGCCGAGTTCGCGCACGTAGCGCTGGTATTTCAATGGAAAGCTGGCGTACTGCCGGGGATGCCCATCGTTGCCGTCGGAACTGGTCGCCATCCAGGGTTGGCGCATCAGCAGCTGCACATCGTCCTCGTCCATGTTGAACGAGGCCACCGAACCGCTGTTCTGGTCCGGGTGCTGGATGCCATGTTCGATGATGCGCAGGGCCGCGTCGATCGGATCGAGCCTCCATTCGCCGGCCACCGCGTCCAGCGTCCTGCCGGTCCACTGCTGGTCGGCGGAGATGAGCAGCAATGCTTCCGCGCCGCCGCGGCGTTGCAGGTTCTCGCGCATCGCGACGCGGATGCGTTCGAGCTGCGCGGGATCCTGCAATCGTTCCCTGAGCGCGCTGTTGCCGCCGTCCACGGCCCAGCGCGGCAGCAGTGCGGCGGTGATGCCAGTGCCCGATGCCAGCCACGGGTACTGGTCGGCGGTGACCCGCTGTCCCTGCGCGCGTGCCTGCTCCACCAGTTCCACCAGCGCCGGCGCCATGCCATGCACATCGTTGCCCAGTGCCTTCAGGTGCGCGATGTGCACCGGCAGCCCCGCGTCGCGGCCGATCGACAGGGCTTCGCGCGTGGAGGCGAGCAGGCCGATGTCGTAGGACGACTCGTCGCGCTGGTGCGTGTCGTACAGCCCGCCACGGATCGCCGCCTCGCGCGCCAGCGCCACCACTTCGTCGCGGCCGGCGAAACTCTGCGGCGCGTAGAACAGGCCGGTGGAAAAGCCGACCGCGCCCTCGCACATGCCCTGCGCCACCAGGTCGCGCATGCGCTGCAGTTCGGCGGGGGTCGGCGCGCGCGCTGCGTGGCCGAGCACGGCGCGTCGCACCGGGCTGAAACCCACGTAGGGGACGAGGTTGGTGCCGACGCCGGCGCGCGCGAATTCCTCGCTTTCGCGGGCGACTTCCGGCGTGCCGCCGCCATCCACGCCATGGGCGATGGTGGTCACGCCCTGGTATTGCCACGGCGCGTTGCGGCGCACGCCCGGATCGTCCGAGCGGATGTAGGTATAGGGATGGGTATGCGGATCGATGAAGCCGGGCGCGACGATCCTGCCGGTGGCATCGATGGTGCGCGCGGCCGCATGACGCCTGCCTGCTCCCGGCCCGACCGTGACTATCCGGTCGCCGACGATGACGACATCGCCGATGACGGCGGGGCCGCCGCCGCCATCGTGGATCTGCCCGCCGGCGATCACCAGGTCTGCCGGAGGCAGAGCGGCCGACCACCCGGACGGGCAGAACGACAACACGGCGATGGCGGCGGCAAGACGGACGATGGGCGGCACGACGACTCCCGGACGGCGCGATGGATGCCGGGCCACCATAGGAGCGCATCGCCGCCCGGGCCATTGAAAAAAGTGGCGACGGGCATGGCGTCCGGTTATGCCCTGCCGGGCTCATGCTTCTGCCCGGCGCTGCTAGAATTGGCCGGTCCCGGTTTTCCTGTGTGAATGACGCCATGAGCCATACCGCCGCCGCGCCCGCCAACGCGCAGAAGCGCTACAACGTGCACCGTGCCGACCTGCCGTTGAGCTGCCCGACGCCGGAAATGGCGCTGTGGAATTCGCATCCGCGGGTCTACCTGCCGATCGAGAACGAGCCCAACGGCGAAGCCGCCTGCCCGTACTGCGGCGCGGTGTTCGTGCTGGTCGACTGAACGCCCGCATGCGCCGCCTGACCGTGGTGCAGCTGCTGCCGGCGCTGCACTCCGGCGGCGTGGAGCGCTCGACGCTGGAGATCGCCCAGGCGCTGGTGGAGGCCGGGCACCGCGCCATCGTGGTCTCCGCCGGCGGCCGCCTGGTCCAGCCGCTGCTGGCGAGCGGGGCCGAGCATCTGGCGCTGGACATCGGCCGCAAGTCGCTGCTGACCCTACGCCACGTGGTGTCGCTGCGGCGGCTGTTCGACGAAACTGGAGCCGACATCGTGCACGCGCGTTCGCGGCTGCCGGCCTGGCTGGGCTGGCATGCGCTGCGCGGCCTGCCACGGGAGCGGCGCCCGCACTGGGTCACGACCATGCACGGGCTGAACTCGCCCGGCCGCTACAGCGCCATCATGGCCAGCGGCGAGCGGGTGATCTGCGTATCCAGGACCGTGCGCGACTACCTGCTCGCGCATTACCCGGCCACCGATCCGCAGCGCCTGCGGGTGATCCCGCGCGGCGTGGACCTGGCACAGTTCCCGCACGTGGCGCCCACCGATCGTCGCCCGCGGCTGGCGGTGGAGGGCGCGCATCCGGCGCTGGCCGGCGACGGACCGCTGCTGCTGCTGCCCGGCCGCGGTACCCGCCTCAAGGGGCACCCGCACGCGCTGCGCCTGTTGTCGACCCTGCGCAGGCAGGGCATGCCGGCGCGGTTGTGGATGCCCGGCGCGCGCGAACCCGGGCGCGAGGCCTACGTGCGCGAACTCGAACAGCAGGCCGCGGCGCTGGGCATCGCCGACGCGGTCGCCATCACCGAACCGACGGCGAAGATCGCGCAGGCCTACGCGGCCAGCGATCTGGTGCTGCAATTGTCGGACAAGCCCGAGGCGTTCGGCCGCACCGTGCTGGAAGCGCTGGCCGTGGGCCGCCCGGTACTGGGGTGGGATCACGGCGGCGTGGGCGAACTGCTTGCCGAACTGCAGCCCAGCGGTGCGGTGCCCAGGGGCGATGCGCCGGCATTGGCGGCGCGCGCCATCGAACTGCTGCGGCAACCGCCATCGCTGCCGCGGCGTATTCCTTTCACCTTGCGGGCCATGCAGCGCGCGACGCTGGATACCTATGGCGAACTTGCCGGTTGAATCCCTCCCGCCGTCTTCAACGCTCCCGGGGAAGTGGGCGCCGGCGTGGGTGATCGCCTTCGTCGCGCTGTGGCCGGCGCCGGGCATCGCCGAGGCGGTGCTGGGGCTGGGCGCATTGGCGACGGTGCTCCGCCTGCTGCACCTGCGCTTCCGGGCCGGTGGCGCCGCGCTGCTCAGCGTGCCGGCGTGGGCGCTGACCAGCACGCTGTTCCTGGCCTACTGGCTGCCGCAGGTGGTTTCCGCGCTGGATGCGGACGACCCGGCCCGGGCATGGGGCCGGGTGGCGGCCGGGCTGCGCCATCTGCCTTTCATGTGGCTGGTCGCCATCGCGGTGGCGACCGGGGCGCGGCGCCGCGTCACCTTCACCGGGCTGGGCGTCGTCGTCGCGCTGTGGGTCGTGGATGCGCTGGCGCAGGCGGCGCTGGGCACCAGTCCGCTGTTCTGGTCGATGGACCAGCTCAAGTGGCTGATCAACGGACACGGCCTGTGCAGCGCCGGGCAGGCGGCCCTGGCCGACCGGCTCAGCGGCGTGTTCGGGCCGTGCAACCTGAAGTTCGGCCAGGTGCTCGCCAGCCTCACTCCGTTCCTGCTGTTCGCCGCCGCCGCACGCTGGGGACGCTGGGGCTGGCTGTTGGCGGCGGTGCCTACCGGCGTGGTGATCGTGCTCGCCGGCTCGCGCGCGTCCTGGATCACCTATGCGCTGGTGGTGCTGTTCTCGGGCTGGCGCCTGCTTGGCAGGAAGGGCATGGCGCTGCTGCTGTTGTCCGCCGTCATCGGCGCGGTGGCGCTGGCGGGGCTCTCCACGCAGGTGCGCGAGCGCGTGACGCGCACCACGCTGGCGCTGGCCGGCGATGCGGCCGGCGTGGATGCGGCCCTGTCCGGGCGCGGCCAGATCTGGTCCGCGGCACTGTGCATGGTGCGCGCGCATCCGTTCAACGGCGTGGGCGCGCGCGAATTCCGCAACGCCTATCCGCAATGCGATCCGGCACCCGGACAGTACGCGGCGTGGGGCGCCGGGCCGGCCCTGCACGCGCATCAGCTGGTGCTCGAAATCCTGGCCGAGACCGGCATGCTGGGCCTGCTGCTGTGGCTGGCCGGCGCGGCCATGGCCTGGCGCGCGTGGCGCTATGCGGACGAGGAGGCGCGCGCGCGCGCGCGGCCGGCGACGCTGGCGCTGGCGGTGACGGTGTTCCCGTTCAACACCCACCTGGCGTTCTACTCGGCGTTCTGGGGCGGCGCGACCCTGCTGCTGGCCGCGCTGTTCGCCGGCGCGCTGCTGGCAAACCCGGCACGACCGCAGGAAAGCGCTCAGCCGCGTTCGTAGAAGCGACTGCGCCCTTCCGGCTGCCGCTTGAAGCGGCGGTGGATCCACAGGTACTGGGCTGGCGCCTCGCGCACCATCTCCTCGATGGCGGTGTTGACGCGTGCGGTATCGGCGACCGCGTCGTCGGTGGGAAAGCCCGGCAGCGGCGGGGCGATCTTCAGCAGGTAGCGCCCGCCCTCGCGGCGATGGAAAAAAGGCACTACGGCGCAGCCGGTGAGGCGCGCGAACTGGTGGGTCGCGGTGATGGTGGAGGCGGGCATGCCGAAGAACGGCACGAACACCGAATCCTTGCCGCGCATGTCCTGGTCGGGCGCGTACCACAGCAGGCCCCCCTTCTTCAGGTGGCGCACCGTGGCGCGGATGTCCTCGTTGGCGAACATCGCGCTGGCGTAGCGCAGGCGGCCGTGCTTGACCGCCCATTCCATCACCGGGTTGCGGTAGCGGCGGTACATGCCGGCCAGCGGCACGTGGTCGCACAGCAGGCGCCCGCACATCTCCAGGGTCATGAAGTGCCCGGAGACCAGCAGCACGCCGCGCCCTTCCGCCTGCAGTGCGCGCAGGTGCTCCAGCCCTTCGATCTCCACCCGAGGGCGGATGGCATCGATGCCGCCCCACCATGCCCGCGCGAATTCGAAGATGCCCACGCCCAGCGCGTCGAAGCTGTCGCGCAGCAGTTGCCGGCGCCAGGCCTCGTCCTGTTCGGGGAAGCACAGGCGGATGTTCACTTCGGCGGCATGCCGGCGGGAACCGGCCAGGTGCAGCGCGAGCCAGCCGATGCCGCGGCCGATCGCACGCTGCAGCAGCCAGGGCAGGCGCGCGCCCAGCATGGCCAGCGCCAGCCAGGCGAACGTCGGCCAATGGCGGGGTTGCCACGGCGATGGGCGGGTGGCGGTGGTGGGGGTGTCGGACATGGGGGGATTCTAATTTGGAACCGGTGGATGGGAACCCGCAACTGGTGAAGGCGAGGGGGACGCGGCCGCATGCCCTCGCTCCTATCCACTAGTTCCCCGCTCCTAGGTATCCTCGCCGCATGCGCAAGGATCCCGTCGAACTGCTGCTGCGGGGCCTGTATTCGGCCCTGCTGTACCTGCTGCTGCCCATCACCGTCTATCACCTGGTCTGGCGTGGCTTCCGGGTGCGCGAGTACTTCAAGCGCTGGGACGAACGCTATGCGTCCTATCCGGAAAGCGGCCGCCGGCCCTGCGTCTGGCTGCATGCGGTGTCGGTGGGCGAGGTCAACGCCGCCGCGCCGGTGGTGGATGCGCTGCGCCGGCAGCGGCCGGACATCCGCTGGGTCATCACCACCATCACCCCGACCGGCTCGCAGCGCGTACGCGCGCTGTGGGGCGACGCGGTGGACCACGTCTACCTGCCGTACGACGTGCCCGGCAGCGCCGGCCGCTTCCTCGACCATTTCCACCCGAGCCTGGCGCTGATCCTGGAAACCGAACTGTGGCCGAACCTGCTGTTCGGCTGCCGCGACCGTCGGATTCCGGTGTACATCCTCAATGCGCGGCTGTCGGCACGGTCGCTGAAGGGCTACCGCCTGCTGCGGCCGCTGGTCGGGCGCGCGCTGCGCACGGTGACCTGCGTGGCCGCGCAGTCGCGCGAGGACGCGCGCCGTTTCGTCGTGCTGGGCGCCCGGGAAGAGCAGGTCTGCGCGCTGGGCAACCTGAAGTTCGACATCCGTCCTCCCGACCCGACGCCGCTGCTCGCCGCCTTTCACGCACATGTGCCGGCCGGACGCGTGACCTGGATCGCCGCCAGCACGCACGAAGGCGAAGAACAGGCGGTCATCGACCTGCATGCGCGCGTACTGGAACGGTATCCCGACGCCCTGCTGCTGTGGGCGCCACGGCATCCGGAACGGTTCGGCAAGGTCGAGGCCTCGGTGCAGGCGCGGGGCTGGCGCGTTTCCACGCGCAGCGCCGAGCGCTGGCCGGGCGCCGACACGCAGGGGTTCGTGATCAACACGCTGGGCGAGCTGATGCCGTTCTTCGCCTGCGCGCAGGTGGCCTTCGTCGGCGGCAGCCTGCAGGCCATCGGCGGGCACAACCTGCTGGAACCCGCGGCGATGGGCACGGCGGTGATCACCGGCCCGCACCTGCACAACTTCGCCGAGATCTCGCGGCGCATGAGCGAAGCCGGGGCGTTGAGCATCTGCGATGACGTCGACCAGCTTGGCGACGAGCTGCTGCACCTGCTGGGCGACGTATCGGCACGCCGGAAGATGGTCGAGGCGGGCGCCGAGCTGGTGGCCAACGGTCGCGGGGCCCTGGAGCGGACGCTGGAGCTGATCGGGCCGAGCCTGCCCGCACTGGACTAGAGCGGGGAACCGCCCCGCTGGGGCCTTCCCGGCCAAGCCCCGCCGGGCGTTGCCCGGCGCTACAAAACCGCGACGCTCGGCCGTCCCGTAGAGCGGGGCACCGCCCCGCTGGGGTCTTCCCGGGTCAAGCCTCGCCGGGCGTTGCCCGGCGCTACAAAGCGGCGACGCTCGGCCGTCCCGTAGAGCGGGGCACCGCCCCGCTGGGGCCTTCCCGGTCAAGCCTCGCCGGGCGTTGCCCGGCGCTACAAAGCCACGACGCTCGGCCGTCCCGTAGAGCGGGGCACCGCCCCGCTGGGGCCTTCCCGGTCAAGCCTCGCCGGGCGTTGCCCGGCGCTACAAAGCCACGATGCTCGGCCGTCCCGTAGAGCGTGGCAGCGCCCCGCTGGGGCTTTCCCGACGGACACGAAAAAGGCGGGCCGGAGCCCGCCTTTCCGTTTCCACGCGGTGATCGGCGGGAATTACTGCATGCTGCCCGGTGCCAGCTGGGCTTCCGCATCCTGGGTCAGCAGGCGGTTGACGTCCTGCACCTCGGCCACGTCCAGCCCGCCGATGGCCTGGCTGAGCTGCAGGCGGCTGAGCAGGAAGTTGTAGCGGGCCTGCGCGTAGTCGAGCTTGGCCTGGAACAGGGTGCGCTGGTTCTGCACCACGTCCAGCACGGTACGGGTACCGACCTCCAGGCCGACCTGCGAGGCGTCATAGGCGCTCTGCGCGGACACCACGGCCAGGCGGCGCGCTTCCACTTCGCTGATGCCGGCCACCACCGCCTGGTAGGCGTTGCGGGTATTGCGGTCCAGCGCGCGCTTCTGCTGCTCGTAGCCGTCCTGGGCCATGTCGCGCTGGGCCAGGGCCTGGCGCACATAGGACTGGGTGGCGCCGCCGGCGAAGATCGGCACGTTCAGGGTCAGGCCGATCGAGTTGGTGGTCGTATCCGGTCCGGAAGACGACGCGCCGACGCTGTCGCCCCAACTGGCGCTCTTGCCCCAGCTGCCGCCCAGCGACAGGGTCGGGTAGTGACCGCCGCGGGCGGCCGAGACGCTGGATTCGGCGGCGTTGACCTTCAGTTCCTGCGCCTTCAGCGCCGGGTTCTGGGTGATCGCATCGGCCACCAGCCTGTCGACGTCGCCGCGGTTGGCCGGCAGTTCCGGACGGAAATCTTCCGGCAGGCTGCGCAGGCCCTGCACCGGCTGGCCGGTCAGTTCGGTCAGCGCCTGGTAGGCGTCGGCCAGGGTATTGCGGGCGAGGATGGTGTTGGCGCGCGCCTGGTCGTACTGGGCGCGGGCTTCGTGCACGTCGGTGATCGGCGCCAGGCCCACTTCCAGGCGCTTGTCCGCGTAGTCGAACTGCTTCTTGGCGGCCGCCTCGTTGGTCTGCGCGGCGCTGAGCGATTCGATCGCCACCAGCACGTTGAAATAGGTGGTCGCGGTACGCACGATCAGGTCGTCGTTGGCCGATTCGAGGTCGAAGTCGGCCGCCTTGCTGATCTCGCGCTGGGCGCGCAGGTTGGCGAACTGGGTCCAGTTGAACAGGGTCTGCTCACCGCCGATGCTGTAGCGGCGCGACGTGGCGGTGGTAGAGCCACTGACGCCGTCCTGCGAGGTGCGGGCGCGGTTGAGCGTGGCCTGGCCGTTCAGCGACGGCAGCAGGTTGGCGCGGGCCTGCACCTGGCCTTCCTTGGTGTACAGCCGGTTGGATTCTGCGGAGGCCAGCTGCGGATCGCCGTTGCGGGCCATTTCGTAGACCTGCAGCAGGTCGGCGGCGTTGGCCGCCAGCGGCGAGAGGGCGACAGCCAGCGCAAGGGCGAGGGATCGGCGGATCATTGCGGCTTCCTTGGATGTAGCGGATCAGAGGTGGAACTGCGGGGCCGGCGCGGCACCCTGCAGATAGTCGATGTCGGTTTCGAACAGGGACTGCACGCTGCCGTCGGCCTTGATCAGCACCGCTTCCATCACCGGCGAGTGGCCCTGGATGACGAACAGGCGACCGCCCGGGCGCAGCCACTTCAGGATGTGCGCCGGCACGGTATCCACCGCCCCGGTGATGCAGATGGCGTCGAAATGACGCTGGGTCTGCCATTGCAGGGCGTCGGCGATCTCGATGCGTACGTTGGAGCCGAGCCTGGCGGCGTCCAGGTTCTGGCGGGCGCGCTCGGCCAGCTCGGGCTGGATTTCCAGGCTGAGCACTTCACGGGCCAGTTCGCCCAGGCAGGCGCTGATGAAGCCGCTGCCGGTGCCGATTTCCAGCACTTCGTCGCCCGGCTGCAGGTCCAGCGCCTGCAGCATGCGGCCTTCGACGACCGGCTTCATCATCTTCTGGCCATGGCCCAGCGGCAGTTCGATGTCGGCATAGGCCAGCGCCTTGTGCAGCTCGGCCACGAAGGCTTCGCGCGGCAACCGCGCCAGGACGTCCAGCACGCGCAGGTCCAGCACGTCCCAGGGACGTACCTGCTGCTCGACCATCATTTCGCGGGCGTGGGAGTAATCGATCGTCATGGTTTCTCGTCAATCCGGCGCAGTGGGCCGGCCATTTTACCGGTTGGCGCGGGCAGTGCGGGGCAAGCATCGCCGTGCCCGCGGCAGGTCCGCAGTGCCGGAAGTCATCACGACCTCCGGTTCGTTCAGGTTACGGGCGGGGCGCATACGCACGGATGAAGAAATCGACCGTGGTGGCGATGTGGGCGTCGGCGTCGCGCTGTTCCGGGGCCGGGCACAGCCCGCACATCATGTGCGCGTGCAGTTCGCCCTTGATCAGGCAGAAGAACTGGCGTGCGGCCAGGTGCAGGTCGCCGATGGCCAGTTCGCCGCGCGCCACGCGCGCGCCGAGGAATTCGGACAGCGCCATCTCCGTGCGCTGGGGGCCGGCCTGCCAGAACATCCGGCGGATCCGGTCGTCGGTCTCCGGCGTCATCATCATGCGCTGGGTGGCGATGGCCGCGTCGCTGCTGATCAGGGCGAAGAACGCGTGCCCGATCCCGCGCAGCTGGTCGCGCAGCGGGCCTTCGCTGTCGGTCACGAACAGTTCGTCGGGCATCATTTCCACGCACTTGGCCTGGATCGCCTCGGAGAACAGGGTCTCCTTGTCGCCGAAATGGCTGTAGACGGTGAGCTTGGAAACGCCCGCGCCGGCGGCGATGCCGTCCATGCTCACGCCGTTGAAACCCAGTTCGATGAACATTTCCTTGGCCGTTTCCAGGATCGCGGCGCGCTTGCCCAGGTCCTTGGGGCGGCCGGGACCGGCGCCGCGCGGGGCGGGCTTGCCGGGGGTGTGGGAGGGCTGGTGCGAAGACATGCGCGAATACTAGACCAATTGGTTTTGTATTTATACTATACCGCGTCGTTCAGTAATGGCGGTGAACGCCGCCATCCCCCTTCCTCATCCCTGCGATCCTCACCCATGAACACTGCTCGATGGATTGGCGGTTCCCTGTTGTTGGCCCTGCTGGCCGCCTGCGGCAAGACCGGGCCCGCCCCCGCACATGCTGTACCTGTCCTGGTCGTCCACCCCCAGGGAAGCGGCGATGCCATCACCGCCTACCCGGGCGAAGTGCGGGCGCGCGAGGAAGCGGCGCTGGCGTTCCGGGTGGGGGGCAACCTGCTGCGGCGCGAGGTCGATGCAGGCCAGCGGGTGAAGCGGGGCCAGTTGCTGGCCGAGCTGGACGTGGCCGACTTCGCATTGCAGGCGCGCGCGGCACAGGCGCAGTACGCCGCTGCCGAAGCCGATCTGGTGCGCGCGCGCGACGAGCAGAAGCGCTATGCCGCGCTGGCCGGGCAGCAGCTGGTCAGCCGTTCGGCGCTGGACGCGCAGACCGCCGCGCTGAAGGCGGCGCAGGGCCAGGCCGATGCGGCCCGGTCCAATCTGGACGTGGCCCGCAACCAGGCCGGCTATGCGCAGCTGCGCGCGCCTGTCGATGGCGTGATCGCCAGCCGCCAGGCCGAGGCCGGGCAGGTCGTCGCCGCCGGGCAGACCATCTATACGCTGGCCGCCGACGGCGCCCGCGAGGTCGCCATCGCCCTGCCGGAAAGCGGCATCCGCGATTTCGCGGTGGGCCAGGCGGTGGAAGTGGAGCTGTGGAACCGCCCCGGCAAGCGCTGGCCCGGCACCATCCGTGAGATCGCGCCGGCCGCCGACGCGCAGGCGCGCACCTATGCCACGCGCGTGAGCCTGGCGGCCGAAGCGCTGGATGCGGTGGAGCTGGGGCAGAGCGCGCGGGTCTACGTCGCCCATGCCAAGGGCGGCGCGTTGAACGTGCCGCTGGCGGCGGTGCAGCCGGGCAGGACGCAGCAGCAGGCGGGGGTGTGGGTGGTGGACCCGGGCAAGGGCACGCTGCACCTGCGCGAGGTGACGCTCGGCGCCTACGGCGCGCAGAGCGTCCCGGTGCTGTCGGGCCTGAAGGCCGACGACTGGGTGGTCGCCGCCGGCGGCCACCTGCTGCGCGAAGGCCAGCCGGTGACGGCCGTGGATCGTGGCAACAAGCCGGTGATGCAGGCTCCCGCGAAGCAGGGGGACTGACCCGTGCGCCGCTTCAATCTCTCCGAATGGGCGCTGGGCAACCGCCCGCTGGTGCTGTTCATGATGATCGCGCTGGCGGTCATCGGCGCCTGGTCCTACAAGCACCTCGGCCAGTCCGAAGATCCTCCGTTCACGTTCAAGGCGATGGTCGTGCAGACCGCCTGGCCCGGCGCCACCGCCGAGCAGGTCTCGCGGCAGGTGACCGAGCCGATCGAGAAGGCGCTGATGAACACCGGGCAGTTCGAGTTCATCCAGTCGTACTCGCGGCCGGGTGAGTCGCAGGTGATCTTCATGGCGCGCGATTCGATGCGGTCGAAGGACGTGCCGGAGCTGTTCTACCAGGTGCGCAAGAAGGTCGGCGACATCCGCTCGCAGTTGCCGGCCGAGGTGGTCGGGCCGTTCTTCAACGACGAGTTCGGCGACACCTTCGGCAACATCTACGCGCTGACCGGCAAGGGCTTCGACTACGCGCTGATGCGCGACTACGCCGACCGCATCCAGCTGGAGCTGCAGCGCGTGGCCGACGTGGGCAAGGTCGACCTGCTCGGCCTGCAGGACGAGAAGGTGTGGATCGAGCTGTCCAACACCAAGCTGGCCACGCTGGGGGTGTCGCTGCAGCAGGTGCAGCAGGCGCTGGCCGACCAGAACGCGATCACGCCCGCCAGCTGGTTCGAGACCGCCAGCGACCGCGTGCAGCTGCGGGTGACCGGCCAGTTCCAGTCGGTCGAGGACATCGCCGCGTTCCCGATCCGCGCCGGCGACCGCACCGTGCGCCTTGGCGACATCGCCCAGGTCAAGCGCGGCTTCGCCGACCCGGCCTCGCCGAAGATGCGCTTCATGGGCGAGGACGCCATCGGCATCGCCGTGGCGATGAAGGACGGCGGCGACATCCTCAAGCTCGGCAAGGCCCTGGACGATGAGTTCGCGCGGCTGCAGAAGACGCTGCCGGCCGGCATGGAGCTGCGCAAGGTGTCCGACCAGCCGCATGCGGTGGAGGACTCGGTGGGCGAGTTCGTCAAGGTGCTGACCGAGGCGGTGGTGATCGTGCTGCTGGTGAGCTTCTTCTCGCTGGGCTGGCGTACCGGGCTGGTGGTGGCGGTGTCGATCCCGCTGGTGCTGGCGATGACCTTCTTCGTCATGCACCAGTTCGACATCGGCCTGCACAAGATCTCGCTGGGCGCGCTGGTGCTGGCACTGGGACTGCTGGTGGACGATGCGATCATCGCGGTGGAAATGATGGCCACCAAGATGGAGCAGGGCTACGACCGCCTGCGCGCGGCCAGCTTCGCCTGGGAGTCGACCGCGTTCCCGATGCTGACCGGCACGCTGATCACCGCCGCCGGCTTCCTGCCGATCGCCACCGCCGCCTCGAGCACCGGCGAGTACACCCGCTCGCTGTTCCAGGTGGTGACCATCGCCCTGGTGGTGTCGTGGATCGCCGCGGTGCTGTTCATCCCGTACCTGGGCGACAAGATGCTGCCGGACCTGCACAACCCCAAGGCTCCCAGGCCGGGCAGCCTCGCCGGGCGCTGGCATGCGCTGCGCCTGCGCTGGGCCGACCGCAATCCCGCGCTCGCCAACCTGGTGCGGCCGAAGCAGCTGGCGCACGACCATGACCCGTACAAGAGTGCGTTCTACCAGCGCTTCCGGACGTTCCTCGACGCCTGCCTGCGCCGCCGCTGGCTGGTGATCTTCGCCACCATCGGCCTGTTCGTGTTCTCGCTGGCGATGTTCCGCTTCGTGCCGCAGCAGTTCTTCCCGGACTCGACCCGGCCGGAACTGATGGTGGACATCGAACTGGCCGAAGGCGCCTCGCTGACCGCGACCCAGGCGCAGGCGCACAAGCTGGAAGAGCTGCTCAAACAGCGCGAAGGCATCGCCAACTATGTCGGCTACGTGGGCAGCGGTTCGCCGCGTTTCTACCTGCCGCTGGACCAGCAGCTGCCGGCGACCAACTTCGCCCAGTTCGTGGTGCTGGCGCAGGACATCCATGCGCGCGAGGAAGTGCGCGACTGGCTGCTGAAGGAGGTGGTGCCGCAGTTCAACGACGTGCAGCTGCGCGTGACCCGGCTGGAGAACGGCCCACCGGTGGGCTATCCGGTGCAGTTCCGCGTGTCCGGCGAGCATATCGACCGGGTGCAGGCCATCGCGCGGCAGGTGGCCGACAAGGTGCGGCAGAACCCGCATGTGGCCAACGTCAACCTCAACTGGTCCGAGCCGAGCAAGGTGGTGCGGCTGGTGGTGGACCAGGACCGCGCCCGCGCGCTGGGCGTGAGCAGCGCGCAGATCGCGCATTTCCTGGGCAGCTCGCTGTCGGGCATGCAGGTGAGCACCTACCGCGAAGGCAACCGCCAGATCGGCATGCTGCTGCGCGGCCCGGACGAGGAGCGCGCGCAGCTCGACCTGCTCGCCAGCCTGGCCATTCCCACGCCCGGCGGCACCGCGGTGCCGTTGTCGCAGGTGGCACGGCTTGAGTACGTGTTCGAGGACGGCATCATCTGGCACCGCAACCGCCTGCCCACCGTCACCGTGCGCGCGGACATCGCCGACGGCCTGCTGCCGCCGGAGGTCACCGGGCAGATCCTGCCGGCCCTGGACGACATCCGCGCCGCCCTGCCGGACGGCTACCTGCTGGAGGTCGGCGGCACGGTGGAAGATTCGGCGCGCGGGCAGAACTCGATCAAGGCCGGCATGCCGCTGTTCCTGATCGTGGTGGTGACCCTGCTGATGCTGCAGCTGCGCAGCTTCTCGCGCGCGGCGATGGTGCTGGTCACGGCGCCCCTGGGCATCATCGGCGCGACCCTGTTCCTGCTGATCTTCCGCGTGCCGTTCGGCTTCGTGGCGCTGCTGGGCACCATCGCGCTGGCGGGCATGATCATGCGCAACTCGGTGATCCTGGTGGACCAGATCCAGCAGGACATCGACGCCGGCCACGACCGCTGGCACGCCATCATCGACGCCACCGTGCGCCGCTTCCGCCCGATCGTGCTGACCGCGCTGGCCGCGGTGCTGGCGATGATCCCGCTCTCGCGCAGCGCGTTCTATGGCTCGATGGCGATCTCGATCATGGGCGGACTGATCGTCGGTACGGTGCTGACCCTGGTGTTCCTGCCTGCGCTGTACGCGGCCTGGTTCCGGGTGCGGCCGGACGAGGCGGCAAGCTGAACGGCGCATCCGCCGTCGCTTGCCGGCGGATGCGCGCACCTTCGCGGTGGTAGATTGGCGTCGCGCGGCGGGCTTCCGTGGCTCGCCGCGCCAAGCCGCGAAGGGGGACGGTTCTGTTGGCCCGTAGTATCGAGATCGCCTGGGGCAGGGGGTTCCGCGGCGCGGCCCGGCCGGTGCCGTGCTGGTGCATGGCCCTGGTGCTCGCCTGCCTGATCCTGCTGCCGGCGGCGCGGGCCGCGGACGGCCGCCATTACATGGTCAGCGACTGGACCATGGCCGATGGCCTGCCGCACAACCTGGTGCATGCGCTGGCGCAGGACCGCGATGGCTTCATCTGGGCCGGAACCTGGGAAGGCGTGGTCCGCTTCAACGGGCGCCATTTCACCGTTTTCGACCGCCAGAACACGCCGGGTGCAGAGCTGTCGGGCGTGTTCTGCATCCTTGCCGAGGCCGATGGCGGCGTCCTGTTCGGCACCGCGGCCGATGGCGTGTTCCGCTATCACCATGGGCGCTGGCAGCACCTGGGCGAACCCGCCGCCCGCCGCCTTCCGGTCTCGGCGCTGTTGCGCGACACCGACGGCGGCCTCTGGATCGCCTCGGCCAATCGCCTGCTGCGCATGGACGTCCATGGCCGCGTCCACGACGTGGGGGCCGACGCCGGCCTGCCCGGCGTGCGGATCAATGCGCTGGCAAGCAGTGGCGATGGCGCCCTCCTGGTGGCTGCCGATACCGGCGCCTACCGGTTGCAGGGCGGGCGCGCCCTGCCCTGGGCCGCCGACTGGGCGGGCACGAATGCCGTGCGCGGCATCGCCGGCGACGGCGCCGACGGCTGGCTGCTGGCGACCGACGATGGTGTGTACTGGCGCGATGCCGGCGGCAAGGTCGAGCACCTGCAGGCCGGCCGGCGGGTGGAGGCGGTCCTGCGCGACGCGGTCGGCGCGATCTGGATGAGCCTGTCCAGCGGCGACCTGCTGCGGCATGCCGGCGATGGCGACGAGCGCCTGACCATCACCGGGCCGGTGAGCCCGGCCCTGCTCGCTGATCGCGAGGGCCTGATCTGGAGCGGCAGCACCGATGGCCTGCACCGCGTGGCGGAAGTCGCAGCGGTCGGCTTCACCCGCAAGGACGGACTGGGCAGCGATTACGTCCGCGTGGTCCTGCAGAGCGAGGACCGCACGCTGTGGATCGGCCACGCCGACGGCCTGGACCGCTGGCACCAGCAGCGCATGCATCCGGTGCGGCTGGGCGATGGTGGCGGCCGCGATCCGTCGGTGCTGGCGCTGGCCTGGCGCGACGGCATGCTGTGGGCGGGCACCTACGACAAGGGGGTGTTCCGGCTGGACGCGCAGGGCAGGGTGCAGGAGCGGATCCGGCTTGGCAGCCATGGCGAACCCATCGTGCGCGCCCTGCTCGCCGACCCCGACGGCGGCCTGTGGATCGGCGGCACCCACGGCCTGAGCCATTACCGGAACGGCCAGCTGCAGCTGCGGCTGGACAGCAGGGGACAGCCCACCGCGGTGGTGCATGCGCTGTATCGCGACGGCGACGGGACGCTGTGGATCGGCACCACCGGCGGCATGGCCGCGCTGGGGCCCGACGGCACGCTGCGGACCTGGAACGCCGAGGACGACATTCCCGCGCAGTACGTGTTCGATTTCCTGCGCGACCCGGGCGGCGACCTGTGGATCGCCAGCGACCGTGGCCTGCTGCGCATGCGCGAGGGCGGCTTCCGCGTCTACGACCACCGCCACGGACTGCCGCGCGACAAGCTGTTCCGCATCATCGACGACCAGGCCGGGAACCTGTGGCTGCCCAGCAACATCGGCGTGTTCCGCATCGCCCGCAAGGAACTGGACCAGATCGATGCCGGTACGCGGCGGCAGTTGGCCGTGCATGTGATCGACCACAGCGACGGCATGCCGGGCAGCCAGGGCAACGGCGCCTCGATGCCGGCCGGCTGGCGCGCCAGCAATGGCGCGCTGGCGTTCCCGACCTCGGCCGGGCTGGGCCTGATCGACCCGCGGATCGCGGGCCGCTACGACGGCAAGGCGCCGCCGGTGGTATTCGAGAGCGTGTCGGTGGACGGCGTACAGCAGACCCTGGCCGATCGCCTCCGGCTGGAGCCGGGCGCCCGCCGCCTCGCGGTGGACTACACCGCGCTGAGCTTCCGCGCGCCGGACAAGATCCGTTACCGCTACCGCCTGCATGGCTTCGATGGCGATTGGGTGGAAGCCGGGGCCGGTACCGAGGCGGTCTATACCAACCTGACGCCCGGCCACCACCGCCTGGAAGTGCAGGCGATGGCGCTGCCGCTGGACTGGTCGCGGCAGGCCGAAGTCGGCACGGCGGTGATGGAACTGGACGTGGTGCCGCCGCTGTGGAAGCGCACCTCCTCGCGCGTGCTGGCCGGCCTGGCCCTGGCGGCCGCCGTGGTGCTGGGGTTCTGGCTGCGCACGGCCAGTTACCGGCGCAGCCAACGGCGGCTCGGCCGGGTGATCGCCGCGCGCACCGAAGAACTGAGCGACAAGAACCGCGCGCTGGAACTGGCCGGCATCGAGCGCGACCGGCTGCTGCAGCAGCTGGAACACCAGGCCACGCACGACGTGCTGACCGGCCTGCCGAACCGTCGCGCGGCCGAGCTCCACCTGCGCCAGGCACTGGAACGTGCCGGCGATCGCGGCGAACCGCTGTGCGTGGCACTGATCGACATCGACCATTTCAAGCAGATCAACGACCGCCATGGCCACCACAGTGGCGACCGGGTGCTGCGCGAGGTGGCCGAACTGCTGCGCCTGCAGCTGGATGGCGACCAGTTCGTATCGCGGCATGGCGGCGAGGAATTCCTGGCGGTGCTCCGCGGCGTCACCCTGGAACAGGCGCTGGAGCGGCTGCAGGCGCTGCGCCTGGCGCTGGCCCGGCAGCGCATGGACGAGATCGCACCGGGGCTGGTGGTCACTGCCAGCATCGGCGTGGCCGAATGCGGCCCGGGGCAGGAATCCCCGCGCACCCTGCTGGCCGCCGCCGACCGCCAGCTGTACCGCGCCAAGCGCGAGGGCCGCAACCGGGTCTGCGGCCTGTAGCGGCGGGCCTGCCCGTTAAAACCCCAGCGGGGCGATGCCCCGCTCTACAATCGGGGGTTCTCCAAGCCAGTGAGTCCGCGCATGCGCACGCTTTATCCCGCCATCACGCCCTACGACACCGGTACGCTCAAGGTCGACGAGCGCCACACGCTGTACTACGAACAGTGCGGCAACCCCGACGGCAAGCCGGTGGTGATGCTGCATGGCGGCCCCGGCGGCGGCTGCACGGAGAAAATGCGCCAGTTCCACGACCCGGCCAAGTACCGGATCATCCTGTTCGACCAGCGCGGCTCGGGCCGTTCCACGCCGCACGCCGATCTGGTGGACAACACCACCTGGGATCTGGTGGCGGACATCGAGAAGCTGCGCGGCCACCTCCAGCTCGATCGCTGGCAGGTGTTCGGCGGCAGCTGGGGCTCGACCCTGGCGCTGGCCTATGCGCAGACCCATCCGCAGCGGGTGACCGAGCTGGTGCTGCGCGGCATCTTCATGCTGCGCCGCTGGGAGCTGGAATGGTTCTACCAGGAAGGCGCCAGCCGCCTGTTCCCCGATGCCTGGGACCACTACGTCAACGCGATTCCGCCGGTGGAGCGGCACGACCTGATCTCGGCGTTCCACCGCCGCCTGACCAGCGACGACGAAGCCACGCGCCTGGCCGCGGCCAAGGCCTGGAGCGTCTGGGAAGGCGCCACCAGCTTCCTGCACGTGGACGACGACTTCATCAACAGCCATGAAGACCCGCAGTTCGCGCTGGCCTTCGCCCGCATCGAGAACCACTACTTCGTCAACGGCGGCTTCTTCGAGGTCGAGGACCAGCTGCTGCGCGACGCGCACCGGATCGCCGACATCCCCGGCGTGATCGTGCATGGCCGCTATGACGTGGTGTGCCCGCTGGCCAACGCCTGGGACCTGCACAAGGTATGGACCAAGGCGCAGCTGCACATCACCCCGGCTTCGGGCCATTCCGCGTTCGAGGCCGAGAACGTGGATGCGCTGGTGCGCGCCACCGACAGCTTCGCGTAGAGCGGGGCAACGCCCCGCTGGAGCTTTCCCCGGGCAGTTCCCGCCGGGCGCTGCCCGGCGCTGCAAAGCGGGTTTCCCGTAGAGCGGGGCAACGCCCCGCTGGAGCTTTTCCCGGCTAGTCCCGCCGGGAAAGCCCTGTGCCGCAGCTACGCCTGCAGGGCGGCCTGCGCCAGCAACGCCGGCTGCAAGGCGAGGAAAACCCGCTCCAGCCGTTCCGCCCAGGCCTGCTGGCCGGTGGTGTCGGCGATCAGGTCCTGGCGGATCTCCAGTTCCACGTGCACCAGCCCGCGGCCTTCGCCATGCACCGGCACCGCATAGTCGCTGGTGCTGCTCACCGAATACGGCTGGTTGTCGCCGACCACCAGGTCGCCTTCGTCGCGCAGCGCCTGCAGCAGCGCATGGGCGAAACGCGCATCGCGGTGGTACAGCACGCCCGCGTGCCACGGGCGTGCATCGCCGTTCATCGCCGGGGTGAAGCTGTGCATCATCACCAGCAGCGTCGGCCTGCCGGTATCGCGGCGGTGGTCCAGCTCGGCGGCGATGCGCGCGTGATAGGGCGCATGGATGGCGTCGATGCGCTGCTGCCGCTGCAACCCGCTCAACCCTGCGTTGCCGGGAATGACGGTGCCATCGCTGGTTCCGGGCATCAGGGTCGGCGAGGCCAATGGCCGGTTGCAGTCGATCACCAGTCGCGAATAGGTCTGCTCGATCGCGAAGGCATCCAGCCGCCGCGCCAGCGCCCGGGTGGTGCCGGCGATGCCGATGTCCCAGCCGATGTGCCGGTCCCGTTCCGCCTGTGCCAGGCCGAGGTCGCCCAGTGCTGCCGGAACGCGCTGCCCGGCGTGATCGGCGAGCAGCAGGAAGGGCGAGCCGCCCTGTGGGTTGTGCACGGTGAACGGCGGCGGGTCCTGGGCGCCGAGCAGCGGTGCGGCCAGCAGGTCGGCGGGGCTTTCGAGGCGGCTCATCGCGGGCGGCCGTCCAGGTGGTGCTCGATCATCCACAACCCGGCCCAGAGCTTGGCGTCCAGTTCGAAGCCCTGGCCCATCTTCTCCACCAGCCACGCCGCGGCGCGGTTGCGCGGGACGTGGTGCACGGTGATGTCCTCGCTGTCGTCGCCGCCGCCTTCGCCGACCCGGCGCAGGCCGGTGGCGCGCACGAAGGCGATCTTCTCGCTGCTGGCGCCGGACGAGGTCGGGCCGATCATCAGCACGTCGGCGTGGTCGGCGGTCCAGCCGGTTTCCTCTTCCAGCTCGCGGATCGCCGAGGCCTCGATCGACTCGCCGGCGGTGATGTCGCCGACCAGTCCGGCCGGCATCTCGATCGTGCGCGCCTGCAGCGGCACGCGGAACTGCTCGACGAACAGCACCTCGTCGTCGGGGGTGACGGCGATGATGATCGCGGCCAGCCCGCCGGCGTGGGTGCGCTCGCTGTATTCCCAGGTGCCGCGTACGACCATGCGCTGGTATTTGCCTTCGTAGACGACGCGGGGTTCGGAAGCGGGGTCGTGGTTCATGCGGACTCGTTGGCGGAAGGGGGAGCGGTTTCCAGCCCCGCGGCGGCCAGCAGCCGGCGCCGGGTCAGCGGGCCGAAGCGCAGCGATCCGCACAGGCCGTCGAGCATGTCGGGGTCGGCCGTGCCGCGGGTGAAGCCGGGCGTGGCCGGCGCCAGCGGCGCATCGAGGGCGATGGTGGTCAGCTGCCGGAACAGCAGCGCCAGTTCGCGCTGTTCGCGCAGGCGCACCGCCATCTGCGCGGCGCCGCGCAGGCGCAGGAACGGGATTTCATCGATCCGCTCCAGCAGCGCGTCGAGGCTGCCGAAGTGGGACAGCAGCACCGCCGCCGACTTGGCGCCGATGCCGCTGACGCCGGGAATGTTGTCCACCGCGTCGCCGCACAGCGCCAGGTAGTCGGCGATCTGGTGCGCGTGCACGCCGTGACGCGCCTTGACCCCGGCCGCGCCCCAGCGCTGGTTGCGGGCGTAGTCCCACTGTTCGTCGTGTTCCAGCAGCAGCTGCGACAGGTCCTTGTCGGCCGAGACGATCACCCCGCGCAGGGCGTGGTCGCGGCCTGCATGCAGCGCGCTGCCGATCAGGTCGTCGGCCTCGTAATCGCGGTCGGCCAGTACGTCCAGGCCCAGTGCGGCGCACAGCGCCTTGCAGTGCGCGAACTGGCGGCGCAGCGCTTCCGGCGCCGGCTCGCGGTTGGCCTTGTAGGCGGGATAGATGCGGTGGCGGAAGCAGCTGTCCAGCGCTTCGTCGAAGGCGACGGCGATGTGCGCCGGGCGCTCGCGTTCGAGCAGTTCCAGCAGGAAGCGGGCGAAGCCGTGCACGGCATTGGTCGGCCAGCCCTGCGCGTCCTGGAAGCTGTCGGGCATCGAGTGCCAGGCGCGGAACACGTACAGGCTGGCATCGACCAGGTAGAGCGGCCGGCCCGCCGCCGTGTCCGTCACGGCCGCCAGTCCTCCAGCAGGCCGGCCGGATCCGGGCGCTCGCGTTCGGGTACCTGCAGTTTCGGCGTGCCGATATGGATGAAGCCGACGATGCGCTCGTTGCCGGCCAGCCCCAGGTGGCGGGCCACCCCGTCGTCGTAGGCCATCCAGGCGGTCAGCCACTGCGCGCCGAAGCCGAAGCCCTGCGCAGCCTGCAGCAGGGCGAAGCACACGCAGCCGGCGGTCAGCAGCTGCTCCTGCTCGGGAACCTTGGGGTTGTCCTGCAGGCGCGCGATCACCGTCAGGATCAGCGGCGCGTGCGAAAAACGCTGGCGGTCCTTCTCGACCACCGCCGGCGAGGCGTCGGGAGTGCGCTCGCGGCTGCGCCTGGCCAGGTATTCGCCCAGCGCATGGCGGGCCTCGCCCTGCAGGCGGAGGAAACGGAACGGCACCAGCTTGCCGTGGTCGGGCACCCGCACCGCGGCGGACAGCATGCGCAGCAGGGTCGCCTCGTCCGGCGCCGGCTCGCCCAGTTGCAGGGAAGGGACCGAGCGGCGTTGGCCCAGCGCTTGCAGGAAGCAGGAATCGGACATGGTGCTTACGCGAGGAAGATGGCCGTGGATTATAGACACCGGGGTGCGGGTGCCCGCCGGCCGCGGGCGGCGCCGGATCTGAGCAGTCCGTCGAGGGCGCTCCCTGGCGGATTTCTCGCCAATTCACCCCGGTACCCTTAGCATGGCGCGACATGCCGGGTTGCCGGCGGCGAGGTACAAAGTGCGGACTGCATCACTGGCCCTGTTCAGCTTATCCCCCTACCATGCGTGGGCGGAAACCGGGGGGCTGTCCGCTTTCTTCCATCCGATCCCGAGAGGAGCAGCGCCTGCGAAGGTGCGGAGCCACTGCGCATGATGTCCCAGCCGCATCCTCCAGAGCGCCCTGGCCATAATCCGGACCTGCTGGCGCTGTCGCGCGAAATCGCGTTGCCGGCCTTGTCGGCCACCTTCACCCGGATGCTGGCCGGATTCGACGACGCCCTGTTCGACCGTGCCGAAACCGCGGGCGCGTCGCAGCTGGTCTTCCTTGACGGCATGCGCGAACTGCGCCGGCGCCGCGAGGACATCGCCGCGCGCTTCGCCAGCCACCTGCGGCAGGCCTGGGCGTCGCTTGAGGCCGCCGCTCCGCTGTCGGCCGAGGCCGCGCTGGCCCAGACCGGGCAAGGAGATGCCGGGCTGAGCCTGGTGTCCGAGCACGAACTGGAATCGCGGCTGGCGGTGCGCAATTTCGCCGCGGTGGTGCTGCGCGAGTGGAAGCAGGTGCTGGCGCGGCTGGACCGCCGCCTGGCCTGGATCAGCGGCGTGGAAACGCTGGAGATCGACACCAACCCGATCGGCCCCGAACACATCGGCGTGGCGGTGCACGAGGCTTTCGGCGTGTGCGACCTGGCCGCCGAGGTCCGCCTGGTACTGATCAAGCTGTGCGAGCGGGAATTCGCCGCGCAGGTGGGGCGCATCTACCGCGAGGTGGACGAGCGCCTGGCGCAGGCCGGGGTGATGCCGGGCATCTCGCAGCCGCAGCCGCAGCGTCCGGCTGCGGCGCCGCGTCCCGCGCGGCCGGCCGCAGCCGAGGT
>NZ_JASCOS010000240.1:0-1157 GCF_029959705.1 Stenotrophomonas sp. PS02297
CTGACCCCGGGTACGCGCTACACCTTCACCGTGACCGCGACCAACGGCGTGGGCACCGGTGCGGCGTCGGCCGCATCCAATGCCGTCACCACGGCGGCGACGCAGGTGATCAGCTTCGCCAACCCGGGCGCACAGGCCTTCGGCACGACGCCGACGCTGGTGGCCTCGGTGGACTCTGGCCTGAGCGTGGCCTTCAGCTCTGCCACGCCGGGCGTGTGCAGTGTTGGCGGTGATGGCGCGCTGACCTTCGCCACGGTGGGCGATTGCACGATTCATGCGGATCAGGCGGGCAACGCCGGCACCTTGCCGGCCCCGCGGGTGAGCCAGACGTTTGCGGTCAAGGCGGTGGTGCCGGCGGCGCCGGTCATCGGCGCGGCGGCCATGACCGGTGCGGACAGCGTGCAGGTGAGCTTCGCCGCGCCGGGCTTCACCGGCGGCGCGGTGGTTACCGGCTACAGCGTGATCTCGAACCCGGGCAACATCACCGCCAGTGGCAGCGGCTCGCCGATCACGGTCAACGGGCTGACCCCGGGCACGCGCTACACCTTCACCGTGACCGCGACCAACGGCGCGGGCACCGGTGCGGCGTCGGCCGCATCCAATGCCGTCACCACGGCGGCGACGCAGGTGATCAGCTTCGCCAACCCGGGCGCACAGGCCTTCGGCACGACGCCGACGCTGGTGGCCTCGGTGGACTCTGGCCTGAGCGTGGCCTTCAGCTCTGCCACGCCGGGCGTGTGCAGTGTTGGCGGTGATGGCGCGCTGACCTTCGCCACGGTGGGCGATTGCACGATTCATGCGGATCAGGCGGGCAACGCCGGCACCTTGCCGGCCCCGCGGGTGAGCCAGACGTTTGCGGTCAAGGCGGTGGTGCCGGCGGCGCCGGTCATCGGCGCGGCGGCCATGACCGGTGCGGACAGCGTGCAGGTGAGCTTCGCCGCGCCGGGCTTCACCGGCGGCGCAGTGGTTACCGGCTACAGCGTGATCTCGAACCCGGGCAACATCACCGCCAGTGGCAGCGGCTCGCCGATCACGGTCAACGGGCTGACCCCGGGTACGCGCTACACCTTCACCGTGACCGCGACCAACGGCGTGGGCACCGGTGCGGCGTCGGCCGCATCCAATGCCGTCACCACGGCGGCGACGCAGGTGATCAG
>NZ_JASCOS010000241.1:0-1083 GCF_029959705.1 Stenotrophomonas sp. PS02297
ATCCAGCTCCGCCGCCGCCACCAGCTGGCGCTGGGCCAGGGGCTGCAGGCGCGCGTGATAGGCCTGCGCCTCCCGCGCCTGCGCCTGCGCGGCGGCCAGCGCGGCGCGGGCCTGGGCGATGTCTTCCGCACGCGGCCCATGGCGCAGCTCCAGAAGCGCCGCCCCGCTCTGCGCCTCCTGCGCCCGCAGCGCCTCCAGCTGCGAGCGGGTCTGGGCCGGCTCGAGCTGCATCAGTGGCGCACCGGCGACGACCTGCTCGCCTTCGCGCACGTCGATGCGCACGATGCGCTCGGACACCGGCGCCGGCACCGTCACCCGGTCCCATTCCAGCGTGCCCAGCGCCTGCGGCGCCTGCCGCGAACAGCCGGCCAGCGCCAACGCCAGCAGCAACGCGCCGGCAATGCCTCGATCATTCATGTCCCAGCTCCAGTCCGTGCGTCAACAACGCCAAGGCATGCCGCTGCACCGCATCGGCTCCCAGTTCTCCTGCGCCGAACAGCTGCTGCCAGATCGGCGCACTGGCCAGCGGGAACATCGTCAGCCCCACCATCGACACCACCATCAACCGCGGATCCAGTCCAGGGTTGAGCCGCCCGGCGCGCTGCGCGGCGGCGAAACGCTCCACCAGCAGGTGTGGCAGCAACGGCCCGATGCGTTCGATCATCACACCACGCAGGGCGCCACCCTCGCAGAGGATTTCCCGCACCCACAGCGTCGGCAGCCACGGATGGGCCGCCACGACATGCGTGATGCCGGCGACGAAGCGGGTCACCATGGCGGCCACGTCGTCGTCCGCCTCGCCCATTCCCGCATGCACCTGCGCCATCACCGGCCAGAGCCGTTCAGCCACCACCGCCTGCTGCAGCTGCAGTTTGTCGCCGTAGTAGTAGTGGACCAGGGCCGGCGTCACCCCGGCGCGGCGGGCGATGTCGCGCAGCGAGGTCGCGCCGATGCCCTGTGCGGCGAAGCAGGCCAGCGCCGCATCCAGCAGCCGCTCGCGCAGGTCGATGGCGTCGGCCGTGGGCCGCCGGCCCGGTGTGGGCTTGCGCGGGGGGCGGGCCGCCGGCCCCGCCGGGGTTGCCG
>NZ_JASCOS010000242.1:0-933 GCF_029959705.1 Stenotrophomonas sp. PS02297
CGCCTGCTCGCCGCTGCCGATGGCATCGTGCTGGCCGCCGAGGCCAGCACCGAGCCCACCGGTACTGCCGGCATCTACGTGGACAGCCGCGGCCGCAATTCCATCGTCATCGGCCCCGGCGCCAACGCCTCGCTGAGCACGGAATTCATGGCCGCCAACGCGGCGCTGATCGGCGACGCCGGGGTGCTGCTGGCGCAGCTGGAATCGCCGGTGGAGTCGATCGAAGCGGCGCTGGGCATCGCCCGCGAGGCCGGCGTGCTGACCGTGCTCAACCCGGCCCCGGCCAACGCACCTTCGTCGATCAGCCTGCTCAAGCTGGCCGATGTACTGACCCCCAACGAGACCGAATTCGCCGCCCTGCTCGGCCGTCATGTCGGCGAGCGCGTGGAAGCCGATGACGTGGCCGCGCTGGACGGCGCCAGCCTGCACGCGCTGTGCCGCAAGCTGTCGGGCAATACCGTGGTGGTCACCCTCGGCGCGGTCGGTGTGTTCGTCTCGCACGACGAGGAACGCCTGCGCGGCGACAGCCAGCCCTACTACCGCGTGGCCGCGGAATCGGTGCAGGTGGTGGACACCACCGGCGCCGGCGACGCCTTCAACGGCGCGCTGGTGGCCTCGCTGGCGCAGGCGCCGGACGCGGCCTTCATCAAGCACGTGCGTTTCGCCAACCAGTACGCCGCCCGCTCGACCGAGAATGAAGGCGCCGCCGTGGCGATGCCGCGGATGACGCCGGCCGACGCCGGCTGAGTCCGGAGCGCCGCACCCGCCGATGACGGCAGGGCGGCGCGCAGGAGCGGCGGACTCCCGCCCGGAACTTCCGCCGTTGCCGCGAAGCTGGCAGCCGGAATCGGGCTCCGCTCAACCGGGATCGGGGCGGCCCCCCCGGCCCGGGGTGGCCCCGGGCCGGCGAGAGGAGACCCGCCGGGTCATCGC
>NZ_JASCOS010000243.1:0-848 GCF_029959705.1 Stenotrophomonas sp. PS02297
CATCGCCACCCGCGACTACTACTCCGTCGGCGGCGGCTTCGTGGTCAACGCCGACGATGCCGCCGACGACCGCATCGTGCCCGACCAGACCCCGCTGCCCTACCCGTTCAAGAGCGGCGACGAACTGCTGGCCCAGGCCGCGCGCAGCGGCCTGAGCATTGCGCAGATGATGTTCGAGAACGAGAAGTGCTGGCGCAGCGAGGACGAGATCCGCGACGGCCTGCGCGAGCTGTGGGCCGCCATGCAGGCCTGCGTGACCCGCGGCATCCGCTCCGAGGGCACCCTGCCCGGCGGCCTGCACGTGGGCCGCCGCGCCCCGGCGCTGTACCGCGAGCTGTCCGCGCGCCCGGAAGCGGCCATGCGCGACCCGCTGACCACGCTGGACTGGGTCAACCTGTACGCGCTGGCGGTCAACGAGGAAAACGCCGCCGGCGGCCGCGTGGTCACCGCGCCCACCAACGGCGCGGCCGGCATCATCCCGGCGGTGCTGCACTACTACGACCGCTTCTGCCCGGGCAGCAATGAGCAGGGCGTGTTCGACTTCCTGCTCACCGCCGCAGCCATCGGCATCCTCTACAAGGAAAACGCCTCCATCTCCGGCGCCGAGGTCGGCTGCCAGGGCGAGGTCGGTGTGGCCTGCTCGATGGCGGCCGGCGGGCTGATGGCCGCGCTGGGCGGCAAGCCGGGGCAGATCGAGAACGCCGCCGAGATCGGCATGGAGCACAACCTGGGCCTGACCTGCGACCCGATCGGCGGGCTGGTGCAGATCCCCTGCATCGAGCGCAACGCCATGGGCGCGGTCAAGGCCATCAACGCCGCGCGCATGGCCATCCGCGGCGACGGCAAGC
>NZ_JASCOS010000244.1:0-818 GCF_029959705.1 Stenotrophomonas sp. PS02297
TGTGCGCGCCATCCAGTGGCGTGGTTTTGCCCTCGATGACCCCCATTGGCCGGCAGGGTGAAGGCGCCGGCCACCACGCCATGCGGCCGCGGGAAGAACGCCGCCGCGCCGGATCAGCGCAGCGGCGTGGCGCCGGTCCGCCGGCAGACCTCGGCCAGCGCGTCCTGCAGCAGGCGCTCGCGCTCGAAGTCATGCAGGTCAGGCTCGTCTTCCAGTTGCAGCGCGTCGTGCCATTCGAACGCGGCGGCGCCGTGCAGGTTCCAGGCCTGCTGCAGCTGCCGGTGCGGGTGGTTGCCCAGGCGCAGGGTGAACCACAGCCGGTTGCCGATGGTGGACAGGTCGTTGGCCGGGCCGGCCCAGCTTTCGCCGCTGGCGGTGCAGTGCACGCGGTAGATGCCGCGGCGGACCGGGCGGCGCTTGTAGTCGGCGATCTGCTGCCGGCGTTGCTGCTTGTCCATGGTGGAGGGGCTCCTGAAGGGGAATCTAATATTGCCCGGGTAAAAATTTGATGGCAATATTACCCGGGTCAAATTTGAGTCGATGCATGAACGATCCCCTGGAAGCCCCCCATGCCCTGTTCGAGGGCGAGCGCCTGCTGGCCCGTGGCGAACTGCGGCAGGTGGTGCGGGAAGCCGTCGCGCGCGCGGGCGTGGCGGCGGACGGACGGCCCCTGTTGCTGCTGGACGACCGCACCGGGCAGAGCCTGGACCTGGACCTGCGCGGCGATGCCGCGCAGGTGCTGGAGCGGCTGCAGGCGCGCTTCCCGGTGCCGGATCAGGCGCAGCCGCCTGCGCCGAAGGAACGCGGGCGGCCACGAC
>NZ_JASCOS010000245.1:0-766 GCF_029959705.1 Stenotrophomonas sp. PS02297
TCACGGTCAACGGGCTGACCCCGGGTACGCGCTACACCTTCACCGTGACCGCGACCAACGGCGTGGGCACCGGTGCGGCGTCGGCCGCATCCAATGCCGTCACCACGGCGGCGACGCAGGTGATCAGTTTCGCCAATCCGGGCGCACAGGCCTTCGGCACCACGCCGACGCTGGTGGCCTCGGTGGATTCGGGCCTGCCGCTGCGCTTCGAGGCATCCACGCCGTCTGTGTGTAACGTCACGGCCGCTGGCATGCTGGGTTTCGCCAGTGCCGGTACCTGCACGGTGACGGTGCACCAGGACGGCGATGCCAGTCACTTGCCGGCTTCGCGGGCGCAGTCGTTCAGCGTGACCGCGGTGGTGGCCGCGTCGCCGGTACCGGGCGAGGTGACGGTGGTCGGTTCGGGCGAGGTGGCGGTGCATTTCACCCCGTCCGCCGCTACCGGCGAGACCATCACCTACACGGTCACCGCGCAGCCGGGCGGCATCACCGCCAGCGGCACGGGCTCGCCGATCACGGTGCGCGGGCTGACCGATGGCGTGAGCTACACCTTCACCGTTGCCGCGTCCGGCCAGACCGGCGGCAGCAGCGCGCCGTCGGCGCCGTCGGCCCCGGTGGTGCCGCAGGTGCTGCAGACTGTGGCCTTCGACGAGGTCGGCCCGCAGCGCTTCGACCAGGTGCCGGTGTTGTCGGCGCGCGCCGCCGCCGGGCGGCCGCGGGGGTTGAGTTAGTCCACGCCGGGCCTGTGCACGGTGGCCGCCCCAGG
>NZ_JASCOS010000246.1:0-763 GCF_029959705.1 Stenotrophomonas sp. PS02297
GCGCCAGCGCTTCCAGGCGCCCGCGCAGCAGTTCCAGCCGGCGCGCGGGCTGCACCGCGCGCAGCGCCGAGTGGCCATGCGCCAGGCGCGCGCGGCGCTGCTCCAGCTGCCGTTGCCAGAAGGCGCGCAGGCGTGCGGACAGCGCCTGCTGGCGCTGCCGCAGCAGCGCCAGCCGTGCCTGCGGGCCCTGAGCCTGCAGGCGCAGCACGGCGCGGTCGGCGCGCTGCATGGCCTGTCCCAATGCATGCGCCTGCAGCTGCGCCAGGCGCTGTTGCAGGCGACGCACGCGCGCGTCGAGATCGCGCCGGTCCGGCACCAGCAGCTCGGCGGCCACCGATGGCGTGGGCGCGCGCAGGTCGGCGGCGAAATCGGACAGGCTGAAATCGGTCTCGTGCCCGACCGCCGAGACCACCGGTGTGGTGCTGGCGGCGATGGCGCGCGCCAGCTGCTCGTCGTTGAACGCCCACAGGTCTTCCAGCGAGCCGCCGCCACGGGTGAGCAGGATCGCGTCGTAGCGGCCGCTGGCATCGGCGCGGCGCAGCAGCGCGGTGATCTGCGCGGCGGCGGTGTCGCCCTGCACCAGGGTCGGCAGCAGTTCCACGTCCAGCAGCGGGAAGCGCCGCGCCAGCACGCTGAGCACATCGCGCACCGCCGCGCCGCTGGGCGAGGTGATCACCGCCAGCCGGCGCAGGTGCGCCGGCAGCGGTTTCTTGCGTTCGGTGTCGAACAGGCCTTCGGCCTGCAGCCGCGCCTTGAGTTCCTC
>NZ_JASCOS010000247.1:0-738 GCF_029959705.1 Stenotrophomonas sp. PS02297
CGCGGGCCGGGGCCGGCAGCATCCCCACCGCCACCGCGCCCAACGCCCGGGCGCGCGCGGGCGCGCGCGCCGTCGCGGGCTGGAGGGCGAAAGCGTGGTGCCGGTGATGCAGACCCTGATCGCCCAGGCCCACCACCGCCAGCTCACACCGGCCGCTTCCCCGCCCGCTTCCGAAGGCATCGCCATGTCCATTCCCTCCCCGTCCGGCCTCGCCTCCCGCCTGCTGCGCTGGCTGCCGCCACCACGCTACTGGCGCCCGCTGCTGTCGCGGATACCGGAACCGGTGCATGCCCGGGTGGTTCCGCGCGTGCTCGAACGCGCCGTCTCCGCGCCGGAGGTGCTGCGCAGCCTGGAGGCCCTCGAAGGCCGGCGGCTCGGCATCGACGTGCGCGATCTCGGCCTGCGCTGGGTGATCGAGCTGGCCGATGGCCGCCTGCGTTTGGCCGAGGGCGATGCGGAAGCCACGATCCGCGGCAGCGCCACCGACCTGTCGCTGCTGGCCAGCCGCCAGGAGGACGCCGACACCCTGTTCTTCCAGCGCCGGCTGGAACTGACCGGCGATACCGAACTGGGCCTGTTGCTGCGCAACCTGCTCGACCGCATGCCCTGGGAAGCGATACCGCTGGCGCAGCGGATCGCCCTGCAGCGTGGCAGCCGGCTGCTGCGGGCCGCGCGCGAGGCCCATGCGCGGCGGCATTGAGCGGACGCGCGTCCGGCCTTGCGCGCGGGCCACCCGGG
>NZ_JASCOS010000248.1:0-710 GCF_029959705.1 Stenotrophomonas sp. PS02297
CGCTCCAGCAGCTGGATGTCCGCCTCGTGCTGACGCGCTACGTGGGGGTCCTCGTGCCAGCAGGAGAGCGCTGCGACGGTGCACGCCGCCCCCTGAGGGCAGGGAATGACCCGGGCCTGCAGCCAGCACCTACAGGCATGGCCGCCGGGTCGGAACAGGCTCCTGGCAAGTGAAGGGTGAGCATGGGCGCGCAGCTGGGAAGGCGGCTCGATCCCCGTCCCTCACATACGACAACGGCGCCAAAAGGCGCCGTTGCTTCAATCCCCACCGCTCGAGCGCGAAGGTCACGCCCGGCCGAACACCAGCGTCGCGTTCGTGCCGCCAAAGCCGAAGCTGTTGGACATCACCGTATCCAGCTTCGCTTCCTGCGACTGCCGCAGGATCGGGAAGCCTTCGGCACGCGCGTCCAGCGTCTCGATGTTCGCCGAGCCGGCCATGAAACCGTCACGCATCATCAGCAGGCAGAAAATCGCCTCGTGCACGCTCGCGGCGCCCAGCGAGTGGCCCGACAGCGCCTTGGTCGAGGAGATCGGCGGCAGCTTGTCGCCGAACACCTCCCGCACCGCACCCAGCTCGGTGATGTCGCCCAGCGGCGTCGAGGTGCCGTGGGTGTTGAGGTAGTCGACCGGCCGATCCAGACCAGCCAGCGCCATGTTCATGCAGCGCACTGCGCCTTCGCCAGACGGCGCCACCATGTCGGCGCCGTCGGA
>NZ_JASCOS010000249.1:0-660 GCF_029959705.1 Stenotrophomonas sp. PS02297
CCGCTGGACAGCGCCCGCGCCCGGTCGGTGCGCGCCAGCACGGCGTGGGCCCGCGCATAGGCGCCGAAGTGGCGCACGTCGGCCTGCAACCAGGCATCGCGCGCGCCGGCCTCCCCGACGGTCAGCGCGGCGCGGTCCTCGCGCGCGACCCAGGCCGCGGCGATATCGTCGATGCTGCGTTCATCGCGTGCGCGCATGTCTCGCTCCTCCGGCTCCGAGCCTGTCCCTGCCCTCTTCCACGTCCTTTCCGTCGCGCTTCATCGAATCCATCAGTACCCGGATTCCCTTGCAGATGTGTTTCTCCACGGTGTTCTCGCTGATCTGCATGCGCTGGGCGATCTCGCGCTGCGAGTAGCCCTCGACCCGGCGCAGGACGAAGGCCTGCCGGCACTTGTCCGGCAGGCTGTCGATCAGTGCGCCGATGCGGGCCAGTTCCTGGCGCGAGGACGCGGCCCGCTCCGGGCACGCTTCCTCGCCGCTGGCGGCCACCCGCTCGATCTCCGCCACCGCCTCGATCGACACCACCTGCGCGCGGCGCAGCTGCTGCAGCACCACCGACTGCGCCACCGAATACACGTAGGCGCGCGGCTGGCGGGCGTGGGGCACGTCCGCCAGCGCCGCCAGGTTGGCGTAGGTCTCCTGGATCACGTCATCCACGTC
>NZ_JASCOS010000024.1:0-38889 GCF_029959705.1 Stenotrophomonas sp. PS02297
CCGCTCGCGTTGACCCCTGAGGGCCAGCGCGAAGCGCTGGCCCTTGGGCTTGTCCATTACAAAACAAGTGGACACGCGGCACCGAAAACCGGGCGCGTGTCGATTGAGATTGACCCGCTGCTAGCGCGGGCGCAGCGGCTGCGTAAGTCCGTGATTACGTCCGCGAGGTTGCATGATGAAGAAGCGAAAAAATCGGGGTTCCGCGGGGCGTGGTACATGCTCACGCTCACCTACCGAAATGGAAGCCGTTGCAGCCCTCGCGACGTTAGCGAGCTTCTTAGGTTCATGCGGCGGCACTTCAATCGCGCTCGAGCCGGCGCCAAACGGTTTATCGGTCAGGTGTTCCGTTATCTCTGGGTGGGTGAGCTCACCCAGGCCGGCCGACCCCACTACCACCTGTTGATTTGGATTCCGCGTGGCATGTGGTTCGGCAAGCCCGATGCGAACGGCTGGTGGCCGCATGGATCAACGCAAATCGAAAAAGCCCGCAACGCTGTGGGCTATCTCGCTAAGTACGCGTCTAAGTTCACCAGCTTGGTCGCCGGCATGTTTCCGAAGGGCTTCCGCACTCATGGATGCGGTGGCCTGGACAACGAATCCCGCCGCGAACTGCGGTGGTGGAAAGCACCCATGTCTGCCCGTGATGCGCTCGGCCCTGACGCCGACATTCGCAAAGCAAAGGGCGGGTGGTTCGACAAGCTCACGGGCGAATACTGGCCCAGTCCGTGGCGCGTAACTTTTTTCGGTGGCCGGGTGATCGCTTGGAGGGTTGTAGAACTATGAAAGTACAGGTCATGAGTGAAGCGGTGGAAACCCGCTCATTTCCCGCGCGTGACGGCAAGCCCGCCGTGCATTTTCGTGAGCAGAAAGCCGCCGTCTTGCGTGACGGCGATTTCCCGCTGCCGTTCAAGGTCACGCTCGATGAGGACCAGCAGCCCTACAAGGTGGGCACGTATGACCTGTGCCCCACGTCGCTGGAATCGAACAAATACGGCGGTTTGGATTTCGGCCGTCGCATCCGCCTCCTGACGCCTTCGCCGGCACCGGGTCCGGCGCCGGTCAAGGTGTAATCCATGCCTACTCAGCAGGCCCACGTCCTCTACTGCGTCGCGTTCGATGAGGTGACGAACGAGTGCACGCAGCAGGTGTGGATGCCTGCTCCCTCTTTGCTCCCGCCGATGACGATCGAGCAGGCGGGGCAGATTGCCAGCATGGCGTTCCTCGTTCTTGGGGCTGCGTGGTGCTGGAAAAAGCTCGGTCAATCAACCTCTCGATGAAAGGAGTATTTCGATGGATCTCGACGTTTCCGGTGTTGTCGCTGCCCTGGCTGCCGCTACCGCTGCCGTGGGCCTCGTTGGTGCTGCCAAGCTGCTGCCGAACGCCGCAATCAAGGCGTGGTCGTGGATGACCGCAGCGATCCGCGGCGGCTGATTCAAGGTCGCAGGGGAGGGGGCCTTTCGGCCCCCTTTTTCTTTGGAGGAAATGAGGATGGAAGGGTGGATCGTCTTAATCATCGTGCTACTCGCACTCCACATTTTGTTCGGCGACTGAGATGGTTCCTCGTCGCTTTCGCGCTTGTCGCATTCGTCGCGTCGGCTGCGTATGAGACGCACGTATTGCCTGCGTCCACCGGCTGGGTTGCTTCTGGCCGTAACGCAGACGGCACTATCAGCTATGTCCAGAAGACCGAATGGGCGGCTAATTTTTTCAAGAACACGCCGGGCGGTGGGGCTGCTGCTGCAACGGAGTTTCGTACCACTACCGGAGCTTTGAGTTCTTCCACTATTGGTGGCCTAGCGCGCAAGGCAATTCGTGGCGGCGTTTATGGCGTTGCTGTGACGCTGGCCGTGGAGGGCATCATTGATGGCGCTGGCTGGGCGATTAATGAACTTAAGGATCAGGTTACTTCGCCGGGGTCTAAAGAATCTTTGGATGCGCATGGATGGTGCAGGGGGAGCAATTGCGCATCTACTATTCATGGCCTTTTGCCATGGGCGCAGCAAAATTTTCGTCCATCTGATCCGTCTATTGTTTCTCGCTGGATAGCTGTTGAGACCAGCCTTGTGGATGGTTACTTGTGCGCGTTAGTGAAACCTGAATTTGGCGGTGGTTGCTCAGTTTCGGTTCCTGTTGAATTTAGGACAAGGCCAGTTTCTGGTTGGGGTGATTTTGTAAACGTTGGCGTTGGAACTGACCCTTCACCTGTATCTGATGATCAGTTGGGCGATGCCATCCGTGATAACCCTCGACTTGTCAATGACCTGCTCACTGATCCGCGTACCGGCCGTCCGATCATGACGCCGGAATTGCAGCAGCAGGGGGAGCAGTTGAAACGCGACATTGAGCAACGCGAGGGCTTGCCTACGTCCGATCCGCTGCCTAATCCGAATCTTGAAGATGACGCGCCTAAGGATGACGGCTCACCGTGGCCTTCGTTCTGCGGCTGGGCAACGGTGGTCTGTGATTTCATCGAGTGGTTCAAAAAGCCGGGTGATCCAGACGTTGATCTGCCGGAGCGTGAAATCCAGTTCGATCAGGACGGATGGAGTTCGGGTGTTGGTGGTGGTACGTGCCCGCAAGCGCAGGAATTTAGTGTCGATCTCGTTGGCACTACTGGCCGCGCCTCATTCGATTTTCAACCGCTGTGCAGCTTCGCCACGACCATGCGTCCGGTGTTGATCGCGGTCTGCGCGGTGATCGCTGCATTCATTCTTGCAGGCCTCCGTAGTAGCGGGGGAGGGAAGTCATGAAAGCTCTATTGCAGTCGTTGTTCGGAAACTCACTGGCTCGCATTCTGAGCGGTGCGGGTCTTTCGGTGGTGAGCTACGCCGCGTTGGTGCCAGTCGTCCTGGCCGGGCTTAACCTCGCCGCGTCGAAGGTTGGCGGGATCGCGGGCGACTTGGCTAGTCTCGCGCTGTTGTCGGGCGTGGGCGAGGGCATGAGTATCGTGGGCTCGGCTGCTATCGCGCGTATGTCCATCGCTTCGGCGAGCGTGGGAATTGGCAAGGCGGCGCAATCATGATCTACCTGGTCACCGGCATGCCGGGCAACGGAAAGACGCTCTATGCCGTCGATTTCATTAAGAAAGCGGTGGAGAAAGGGCGTAAGGTCTACAGTGACATTAAGGGGCTCACGCTGCCCGGCGTTGAGCCGGCACCCGATGACTGGCGCACCGCGCCCGATGGTTCGCTGATCGTCTATGACGAAGCGCACAAGCGATTCCCTAGCTTCAAGGGCAAGGGTCGCTCTCCGCTCGAAATCGTGCGCGATATGGATGAGCACCGGCATCGTGGCTTCGACCTGATGTTCATCACGCAGTGGCCGGACAAGGTTGATCAGGAGTTGTTCCGGTTGGTCGGCACGCACTGGCATCTGCATCGTGCATTCGGGCTGCAGCGCGCTTCGCTGTGCATGTTCTCGCGAGGCGTCATGAACCCCTATAGCGCGACCGCGCGCAAGGGCGCTGATGAATCGATATGGGACTACCCGAAGGACCTGTATAAGGTCTACAAATCCAGCTCGCTGCACACCGACGCCCACAAGTTCAAGCTGCCGCTGAAGGTGAAACAGGCGCTAATTTCCCTTCCAATGATCCTGCTGGTTCTATGGGGGCTGTACTGGTTCCTCGTACCTAGTACGCCGGAGAAACCGGAGGCGGGCGCGGAGCGCAGCGGAGCGGAGACGACGCGCCCGCTGCCGGCATCACCGTCGTTCCAGCCGCTGGTAAGTACGCCGCAGGAGAACCCAGCGCCGGCCACTGTTCCGCAGGTTGCTGGGTGTGTGCAATCCGAGCGTGGGTGTCGCTGCTGGGACGTAAGCGGCCTGCAGCTGCAGCAATCGCGCTATGAGTGTGAGCGCATGGTTGAGCAACCCTTGCCGATCAACATTTACCACCAGTACGCGAGCGCGCAGGGTTCCGCTTCCGCGGAAGTCCAGGGCAGTGAGGGCGGGGCGGCCGCATCGTCGGTCGTGCGCTACAAGGCCGGCGAGCGCCCTGACGTGTTCCCACGCTCTCCGGGCTATCAGGTCGAGTCGTGGACATCGCCCACCACCACAATGTAATTTCGTGACGCGTCACATATAACAAATGATCATTAGAATATCGTGACGCGTCACGATAATATACAGCCATCGACAGGCGGAAAGGAATTCGTGATGCGTGACGAAAAAGACCCCGGCACGATGGAAATGGAACTGCCGCAGCCGGTTCGCAAGCGTGGCCGTCCCTGCAAGTCGTCTACGGGCAAGCCAATGGATGCCGCTACGCGCGCCTACCTCTACCGCCGTCGCCGCGTCTTGGGCGCGCTTCGCCCGATTGCGGAATTGAGTGACGCGTTACTAATTGATTCGATCCGTCGCAATGTCCGGGAAGGCGATCATGACGTGCGGGATATGTACATTGAGGAACTGGTCCGTCGGCATCACTCGTCGGGCAAGGTGGGCGAGGATGCGTTGTACGCCGTCCGCAAGGTTTCGTAATTCGTCACGAAATTGACTTGTCGGCCAGCGGCTGACATCCTCTGTTCGCCATCTGAACAGGGGACGTTCATGCATTTTGATATTGCGCCGGTCGTAGGGCTGTTTTACCGCCTGACCGGCGTTCTTGTTTTCGCCATTGTCGTTGGCCTGCTCGCCGCTGTTTTCTCGCGCGGTCTAGGCAAGAAACGCCAGCACGCCATCATGCAGCTTGCCTTTACGGCAACCCTCATCCTCGGGGCGCTGCTGTTCGTGCTGTAGGGGTGCAGGGGCGCCGCCCCTGCGGTGACGCATCACCCGCGCCTGTGCGGCCTCGGCCTCAGCCGATCCCGGCCCACCGGCTTCGCCGCGGCGAACCTCGGACCATCACCCCTGCAGACCGTTTTTCAGCCAGCCCGGCCGAAGTGGCGATCTCGCCAGTCGTTGAGCTCCACGATGACCACCTTGACCTTCGCGCCGTACTGACGCGCGCGGGTTCCGGCCTCGGCCTTGCGCCTGGACGCGTAGCCGGCGCGGCGCAGTTCCATGGCATCGCGCCATGCGAGACCGCGCAGGCGTTCGGCGGTCATATGGTCGCCGTCGGGCGATACCAGGTAGCGGCCGTTCTCGGTCCAGCGCCAGCCGGCCCAGGTGTGGTTTCCGTGCGTCATGCTGCAAGCTCCGTGTCCTTGGGTGAGCGGTGCCGGTCGATCAGACCAGCAAGCCACCAGCGGATGCAGGAGCCGAGCCACGACCGGATGGCCGTCACGAGATTTAACATAATATACATTATGCGAAATGTCGTATCGCCGGATCAGCTGGATCTGGCTCTGGATCACTTGACGGGACAACTAGATCTGTACTTTTGCGCCATCTAAATCTGTACTTCTTATGGCGTAACTACACATCTGATGAACGGGCCCGCCGATCTCTCACTCAGGCTCCGCCTCTCCGGTGGCTGGCGCGACACCAGCTTCCTTTATCGTCGAGGCTGGTGGCTTCGACCACACTGGCCCGAACTCGGCGTACCAAGCAGCGATCATGCGTTTCAGCCTCGGACTCGAGCCGCGCCCGCCGAGTTCATGTCGGACGTTACACTGAGTCGATGGCTTTCCCTTTATTAGTAGGGATTCAATCGCCGCTGAGACTTCTTCTTGTGTGATAGGCATAGTGGGCATCCCCAAAAGCAAGATGCATGGACGTGTCAGCGCTCATTGTGCGCCTACCGAGGCCGTCTTCAAGTGCTTACGCCTATTTATGTGCGGGTACTTATTCAGCGCGCTCTAGCTTCGGCGCCAAATCGACCAAGAAGGCTCCGGCCTGAACCAAATTGTTGGGCGCACCAAAGTATGGTCAGCAGCCGCACCATCCTCAAGGGCCGCACTCTGGTATCCCTGATCTCAATGCTTGCGATGGTGTAACCACAAATCACTTTGCCGCACCCAAGTCGCCCCTATTTCAACGCCCAATTTGCTGGCCCCAGGTCTAGGCGACGTTCCAGTCTCGGATGAACTTCTCCTGTTCCGAGGTTTCAATGGCTCCTGGTCGCACAGAACGTACAAGACTCATCGCTTCATCCGCACTGTCTAGCACCATGGCGCAAGGAACCGCGTATCTGGCGCCGCCCCGTCCGTAATGGGGAGGCCAATCCACTCCAGTCCGTGAGTTGGAGCATGCTCGGGAAGTGAGGCGATCTCGGGGTCAGCCGACATACGTGTAAAAATGACTCACAGAATCTGATTTATTTTGTGAAATCATAAGGTTGCCGGATAAAAACGGAACTTCGGCCGGCCTATCCCACGGCCACACCCCTTTCGAGGGTCGACCATACTGATAGCACCAAAGCAATTGCCACCAAAGGAGTTCTTTCCCTCCTTGGCCGTCGTCACCGTAGAGGGGCAGCTATGCAACTGCCCCTCCGAATGCCTCTTCAGAAGATGAAGCTTCCTTGGTCTGCATAGCCCGTGGGCTGGACTTGGGCACTCGCCACGCGGGGCTGCATGGCCCGCCTGCACTCGAAATCCTCACCGCCGTCCATGATCCAGATGCCCAGCCGCCGCTCCAGCCAGCCATGGGCGTAAGCAGCGCCGTCCTCAATGCCGCCACTCCGATCGGCTTCGATCCCTTCGTCTTTCGGACTCAGAAGCACATGAATCGACAGCTCATCACCGCTGATCGCCGCCACTGCTGCGTTTGCCTGCAAATCACCATCAAAGGTGAACCTGTACAGCCCACGATCACCACCGTTGTTCTTCGGGTTGGCACCTAGCCACCAGTCTTCCCCAGGGGAAAGACCGAACAAGCGCTGTTCCAGTCCGGCGTTGACAGCAGTCACCATCAGGTTGCGCCAAGCTGTCCAGCGAGCGCCCTGCCGCTTCCGGAGCGGATGGCGACGCCCTAGCGCGTAGGAGTGCTTGAGTTCGGGCAGAACCTGCAGGTCACCGGGTGCCGCATAGCCCAATTCGCGTAGACGAGCGATCAATCTGGCGTTGCTGGGCTTCTGGGCCTGGATGGTAGGTCGCCCTGCCAGTGCCGCTTTCAATGCAGCATTCGTATTGAATCCGAGGCCGGCGGCTACTGCTTCGGTCAGATGGGACGAAGAAACGCCAGTCACCTTGCGCTGGGCGTGTTGTTTCAGGTTGCGCACCACCGCTTCGGAAACGAAATAGGAAGATGTCAACATGCCAATTTCCTCGAGGAATGGCCGATGTCTGCCGATTAAGCATCGACCGAGGATGGGCACGGTCAAGTGGGTCCAGCGGGATTGAAACGTCGTTTAACCCGGCAGCAGGTTCAGCGTGACGCGGCTATGTGTACAGCATATCGCGCCACCATCCGGATGCAATAGACAGCCCTCGCGGGTCAGCCTCACCGAGCGTCATGGATGTTCAATCACCACTCTCAGCTTTGGCCTGCCGAATCAGGTAGTGCTTGAGGGCCCAGCCCTCAACTTCCCGGCCCTCAATATGATTCCGATACCGGATCTTGAGCCAGCGCCCATTCTTTCCCGTGGCCACCACGACTTGATTGGGATGGGCCGTATCCAGAAGCCCTCCTTTACTGATCGCAGACCTCACAGGGACCGGTCGCGCGACAACGAAATACTGATCCGGCTGATCGGGTGAGTGCGCTGCTAAGGCCCCAATTGCGGCAAGCAGGCGGTCGCGGTATTCCCGCTCCTCCTTCTCGGCCTGGGCCCTGAACACCTGTTCCTGGGCCGCTTGGTCACGAGCAAATTGTCCTTGAGCATGCGTCTCCAATAGCCCGAGCATGGCGGTTAGCGTGCCGAGTACGGTCAGAAACACCACGATCCACTCGTGCCTGGACAGACCTGCTGCGTGGAGCTGCTGGGGCGTGGTGCCGGTCAGCGGCAACCGGTCGATGGCAGCATGAACACCCTCCAGATGCTCGTCCAAAGCGTTCCAATCAAGCGCCTCGTCGTCGCCAGACTCCATGTCGGGCAAGGACTCCTGCAACCGTCTTACGTGTTCGGCAGCAGATTCGAGCTGGGCGGCCCATGGTGCGATCTGGCCGAGGTTGAGCTGGTCGACGACGCGCGGAAAGGAGTCGGAGATGCGTGCCACCTGGTCCAACAGGCGACGGTGGTTTTCGATCGCATCCAATGATGTCCTTGATGCGCCCAATATGCTGGCTACGCGATCGAAGCTCGCGCTGTACTCAGTGACACGGTTGACGGCCAACTGGGCGGGTGCGAGCAGCTTCTGATAGCGGCTCGCCTGCTCCAGAATCGATCGTATGGCATGGGAAGGCTGCATCATCTGCTTGCGCCAGCGCTCCTGCTCGTCAAGCAAGGTGCGGGTCACGTTGCTCGCCGCTTCGATGGCGCGGCGATGCGGGTACTGCGACTCAATCTGCATTATGTCGATCGACATGGGCCTGAACCTCGAAGAGTATTGTTGGGCAGTCGCCCGATTGTAGGCACGGTGTCTCGGCGACCCCGCTGAAAACTGCCAACGCCATCGAGCGTGCGACTAAGGGGTCCTGCGATCGTTTTTTCTCTTCGCTTGAGACGCGGACTGTCGCATCTTTGCGAAGCTGAGGGCTCGCAGGGAGTCGTTACGAATACAGCCAATTATCCGCTAAAGTAATGATAAATAAGTAAAATTATGGCGCTGCCCGCCCATTCTGCGGTGGACTAATCGCGGACCGAACCGACAATGCTGCCACCTTCAGGTCACAACTGCTCATACTTGTGCCGGATAGGAGTACACCCCCTATTCCGAGGATCTCTATGCGTTCAATTTCCAATGCGTTCTTTCACCAGGCCGAAATTACTCAGATAGATCGATGGGAGCACGGCCCACTCGAACTTGCGTTCCTGTCCGAACCGGCGGCAGGTCACTTGGAATGGACGGCCCACCTGCACAACTGGAATGCCACGCAAAGGGCCGGATTTGTGCGGTCGGGAGAAGCCATCGAAGGGTTGAAGCCGTTCGTTCCTTACCTCGAAGAGCGGCGCAATCCGAATATGATCTTGGTGCCGACTTACGGCGGGAACTCCGAGCTCGACGTCATGTTGGCCGGCCTGTTGCCCGACGATATCTTGGCTAAGGCAGGTCTTGAACGCCGACGCTCCATGATGGGCCTGTTGTACATGCACCACGACTTGCCGGCGGACTACGGTTCGCGGGCACGAGCTGCATTTGCGCAATACATCTGGACGCGATTGTCTCCGCGGGCGCGTTTGGGGCAAGGTGCTTTCAACGCGCGCTCGTCGCTGCGACTGCTCGCCGGCGACACTCCGTACTGGGCGCACCGTCTATATCGCCTAGCATTGGCTAGGCGCGATGAATTCTTCGCTCCCACTACACACGAAGACGAGACCTGGAAGCCACTCGCAGAGTTACGCGCCAGAATCTTGGCCGACCTGCCCAGGAAAGAGAGACACCTGTTCGACATCCAGCGGCCCCTGATGGGCGGCGACGTCTGGGACGAGTTTGATGCCGACGAGCGTGAGGAGGTGCTTCAGAGTGCGATCAACGGCGATGGTGTCCTCGAGTCGCTCGATCCGGTGGTCGAACTGCTGCACAGCCACCGGACACATGAGGACTTCTCGGGCGCGAATTCTTGGATCAAAGAAGATTTTGAGCGCAGTTTCTATTCCAAGCGGGCGAAATTGAAAGTCGACCTAATCGAGACCATTGACGATGCCCCAGCTTACGCGCTGGAGCCCAACGAGCCGTATGAACAGGTTCTATTCCGCGATGTGATCGCAATGCTCGATCAGAAAGAGCGTCGCTTGGTGGTAGCTTTGCGGCTCGGTAAGAATGCCTCCACCATTGCGCGCGAGTCAGGTCTACGCGGCCACGCGTCGGTTTCGCGACGCATCGCCGCGCTTAAGGCGAAGGTTGCACGGCTACTAAATTGAGCTGAAGCGTAAACGCAGATCGAAGTAGGATCGCCGAGGATGTGCTTGGTTTTGATCAGGTGACTATCGAGAAGCAACGACGTGCCACTATCGTGCATCACGACCAGCGTGTCGGTACGTGCCGACTTTGCTTCGGTGCGAACCATGGTGCCCCGGTATCCACCGCTCTATAGCCTGCTATATTCCGCCCCCTAGATCGAGCCAAAACCGGCAGCTGAAGTTGTTGAGCCGACGATCAAAAGCGTCGGTGCGTGCCTGAAACGTTTTCGGGATCGCTGCACCGTCGCCACCCTGCCGAAAGTACTCGGCGAGCGAATGGAGTCCGTTGTTCATTAGTTGCTCCCATTCGCGCCAAAGCTCGTCCTGCAAATCCTGCGCACGCTGACGGGTGCTAGATTTTCGCTTCGGGGCCGGCATTGAGTAGTCCGGGCATGGATCATGCGAGTAAGTGAACGTGATAGTGCCGTGCGCCCATTCGACCTCGAGTGACGGGCGCCAGCGGTAGCACACCCGCACCGACAGCGTCCTCGTGAAATGGCTTGGTGGAATGATTTGGTCATAGACGAAGAAGCGCTGCCCTTCTTGTTCCTGCGTCTCGATCCGCTGCTGCATCTGCCGAACTGCGTTGCCCAAGTCGCTGCCGGCACGGCGGGCGCGCTCACCGGTGTCAGCTAGCTTCTTCGCCGCCTTGGCTCCCGCGTAGGCCTGTAGTGCCACATCGAACTCGCGAAGTTTGGCGGCGATAAACGGCCCGCAACTGTCCAGCCGTAAGTCGCGTAATGTCGCCCCTGGTCGCCGCGCGTCCAAGGAAGCTGAAATCGCCCGATCCAGCACCTGTACATCGACCTGCCGCAGGGCCTTTTGTTCATCGCAAGGAATATTGATGACACTCAACTCGGACTCCATGCGTTAGCAGTGCGTGGGAATGCTTTGTTACGCGATGCTACGGGGCAGATGTCGCACCACATGAGACAGTTTCGGTTGCAGGGTTGGTGCGATCGGGCCGCAGTTGCGCCAGCAACTGCTCCAACGTGTCCTGGCGGACGCTGGCCCGTAGCGCTTCGGCCTCAGCCTGTTCGCGACGTTCCTGTTCCTTGGCCAGATCGTCGTGAGCACTAGCTAGCTCGGCCCGGACGGTTTCCAGTGCCTGAGCATCTTGGGTCCAGCGGGCCTGCAGGGCCTGGTGCTCGGCGGCCGTGAGTTGCAGCGCATCCAGCTCCGTCCGTTGCTTGTCCGCTATCTGATGCACCTGAGTTAGCTCCCGCTCCAGACGACTATGGCGCTCCAGCCATTGCCCATTGTCGCGGTTGAGCTGCACTAGTTCATGGTTCTTGGCAGTCAACGCCTCGTTAGTCTGGCGCAGTGTGACCTGCAGCTCCTGCACCTGGTGCTCGTGCCGGCGTTGCTCCTGTTCGCGCTGGTCCTTCACAGAAGTCCGATAGTGCTCCAGTGTTCATCGACAGACATTTCTGCCTCGTTGGTGCAGCGATTCTGGTTCGCAAGGCAGACATTTCCGGTTTGCCGTGAACCTTGGCAGAGATTGCTCCCTGTTCGTTGCCACAGTGCAGATAATTCCGCCTGCGGACGAACAGACATGACGCGAATATTCTTGCCTCCTTTCAGGCAGCCGCGGACAAATGTGCTCACTCTCAGCTCGCCCTGCGGCACATGCTCACGCCTTCCGCTTTTTCGCAGATTTGGTCAGTGCTGTAGCTGAAGGAGCCTTGCGCGCCTTAACTGCGCCGCTCCGGAGGGCGGCTTCCACGGCTGATGATAGATCAAGGGCTTTGCCGAGTTGTGCTTCCAGCGCATCAGCACGAGCCCGCTGGATTTCCAGTTCTTTACGGGCCTCGGACGTTTGGAGCGACGCGTCCTCAACGGATCGCTGGGCCGCTACGAGCGCTTCGCGATGTTCACGACTCAACGTGGCGATCCGCTTCTGCAGATCCTTCGTCTCCTGACGCGCTCGATCGATCTCCACGCCGGCGCGCTCCTCGACGGCGTGAACATGCTGGGCAGTGGCGGCGCGCTCGGTGCGGGCCGCTGCTTCTTGGGTCCGAAGATGATCCTCTGCCAACTGGCGTGCGGTCTCGGCCTGTGCAGCCCGGGCCTGTGCCGCATCGCGCTCGTCGGTTAACGCCCGGAGGTGGTCTTGGAGCTGGTCGACCCGGTACTGCAGTTGCGTGGCTTGGGCGGAAGCCAGGCGCTCCGCGTCTTGGCTGGCCTGAACCTGCGCCTGCAAGGTGGCGGCTTCGGCTGCCCAACGTTCACGGGCCTGCGCAAGTGCCTGCTGATCGGTCAGCAAGACAGCTCGGTCGGTGACAAGTTCTTGCGAGGCCTGCACCTGAGCGCTCTGCAGTGCCAGAGCCCACCACTCCCCTGCCAAGGCAGCCACGGCATCGGGCGCCCCCGGAACTGCTAGCCGCGCGTGATGGGACTGCAGCCGTTCGCCCAGCCGTTGCCACCAGGTCTCCAGCCAACGCGTCACCGTGTTGGGCGAGCCCGTGCCGAGATGTGCACGGATCCGTTCCACCGTCGGGCGTTCGCCGTTGGCCACCACCTGATCGGCAGCGGTGTGGACGTCGGATTCGGTGATGCCGCGGGCCATGGAATGTCTCCTGTGTGGGCGCCCTACTCTGTTGATTCACTACTTCCGATAAGAGATAGTTATCGGAAGTAAGAGGTCATTTTCGTTCTATACACTACATAATACATATGAAAAATGGACTGGCGCATCTAACCTCCGAGCGGCCGCCCGCGCTGCAGCCCGAGCATCTGGCGGCCTGCGCCGCCGAGGCCGTGCGCGAGATCCTGGCCGAAGCGGCCTCGGCGAACACCACCCGCAGTTATGCCGCCGCCCTACGCTACTGGGCGGCCTGGTTCCAAGGGCGCTATGGCCAACCGATCACGCTGCCCGTGCCGCCGACCACGGTCGTCCAGTTCGTGGTCGACCATCTGGCACGCAAGTCGAAAGCCAGGCTGATCTGGGAACTGCCGGCCGCCCTGGATACGTCACTGGTAGCCGGCGGCCTCAAGCAACGCGTGGGCCCACTGAAGCTCAGTACGATCGTCCATCGCGTGGCCGTCTTGTCCGCCGCCCACCAGCTCAAGAAGCTCGCCAATCCCTGCGAAGCACCGGAGGTGCGGCAGCTACTGGCCAAGGGGCGACGGGCCGCGCACAAACGTGGCGAGCGTCCCCGCAAGAAGACTGCCATTACCTTGACGGAGCTGGAGGCACTCGCGACCACCTGCGAGGACTCCCTTACCGGCCTGCGTGATCGTGCCCTGCTCTACTTTGCGTTTGCCAGTGGCGGGCGCCGGCGGAGCGAGGTCGCCGCGGCCGACCTGTCCGATCTGCGGCGCATTGGCGCCCGCGGCTATGTGTACCGGCTTGAACACGGCAAGACCCTGCAGGACGGCCCGAAAGCAACCTCAACCCCGGACAAGCCCATTCTGGGCGTGGCCGCCGATGCCCTCGCCGCCTGGTTGGAGGCGGCCGGCCTGACGGAGGGGCCGATTTTTCGCCGCCTCTGGGGCACCACGATCGGCCCCGGCCTGTCGTCCAAATCCGTCGCCGATATCGTGCAGAAGCGCGCGCGCTTGGCAGGACTGGAGGGGGATTTTGGCGGGCATAGTCTGCGCTCCGGGTTCGTCACCGAAGGCGCCCGTCAGGGGATCGCCCTACCCGCTCTCATGGCGATGACCGACCATCGCTCCGTAGCCAGCGTGGTCGGGTATTTCCAGGCGGGCGGAATCGCGGACAATCCCGCCGCCAAGCTTGCGGGAGACTAACAGCGATCGCTTCCAGTTTTCTTGCGCCTATTCCTTGGCGGACACATTGAATCCGGACCTTTTGGGAGCGTCTAATGGCGAAGATCAAGTGGAAAAAAGCGCGCTTCATTCGCATACCGTCGCCTTGATCGTGAGGAAGTAAGTGTGCGCAAGACGAGCCTCATCCCTTGAGTCCGCGATCAAGTTACCCAGCGTCATTGCCGACAAAGGCTTGCAAGCCATCCTCGCATGACTGACAGACGCTACCCATAGCCAGATCAAATGGGTTACTGCATAAGGAGACTTGCACCGCCAGGAGATTGTGTTGGATGCTTACCGACTACGGACACGGCCATGGCGCGACCGGCTTCCATAGCGGGAGATGCAGTCACGGCGCCGCCATATCGGTGGGAAGGAGATAGGGATGACTGCGGGGGGACAAAGCGGCTCGCTCTTTGGCGCGGGGGATTCCGCGCTGGGTTATCTCTATCAGATTCGCCTCGCCTTATTGGCCTCGTTGCGCCGGCTTGCACGGGGACAGATCTTCTCCCTCTACCTTGAAACGCTAGACGACGTTACGTTCGAGCCATCGGGTAGCCCGGTCGAGTTGTTCCAGCTCAAGCACCACATCCGATCCACAGCCAACCTGACGGATGCGAGCCCGGATATCTGGAAGACGTTGCGCGTCTGGATCACCGGCCGCTCCGACGGCACGATTCCTCTGGATGCGCGCTTGTGCCTGGTCACCACCAGCCCGATCACCGAGCATGCCCTCGCGGCCAAGCTCGGCCTGAAGGATCGCGATGAAGCCGGCGCCGCTAGCGCGCTCAGTGTGGTTGCAACGACCTCTACTAACACGGAGAACTCTGCCGCCTACGGCTTGTTTCTCGGCCTCAATGCGACGGAGAAGCTCGACCTTGTCAGCTCCATCACCATTGCGCCCAAAGCCGACAACATCGGCGAGATAGAGACAGGCCTAAGTGAATACGCGCGCACTGCCGTCAGGCGTGATGTCGCCTCTTCGTTTCTCACCCGCCTGGAGGGCTGGTGGTTAGTGCAGTGCCAAAAGCACCTCATCGCACAGTCGATGACGCCGATCTCGAGCATGGCCTTGGAATCCCAGATCGACGAACTCCGTGACCAGTTCCTCATCGATGCACTACCCGTCGACGATGACATCCTGGAGGCAGAAGTCGCGCTATCTGCTTACGAGGATGCAATCTTTGTCTACCAGGCCAAGCTCGCGGCCATTGGCCCTCGACGCGTATTGGCTGCTGTTCGCGACTACTATCGCGCGTTCGAGCATCGATCGCGCTGGATGCGAGAAAACCTCTTACTTGTCGGCGAACTCGACAAGTACGAACGAACACTCAAGGAGGAGTGGATGCTCGTCTTCGACCGTGCCATAGATGAGTTGGGCCAACCTGCCGCCGAGGCGGAACTGACAAAGGTGGCGCGCGCCATCTATCAATGGGTGGAGACCTCCTGCTTCCCTATTCGGCCGCGTGTCGGCAACCCAAGCCTCTCGCGAGGCTCCCTGCATATGCTGGCGGACAAGCGCGCCGTGGGTTGGCACCCGCAATTTCGTGAACGCCTTGAGGCGCTGTTGGCATCGAGGCCAGTTGCATGACTGCCTCCCCTTGGCGCGAGCAGCCATCGGAGCAAGCACGGCTTTTCAATCCCGCCTTTCTTGGCGCTCTCGTGCTCTGCTCCGCGGATGGCTATCAGCGCACCTCTCAGGAAAGGCACGGCCTTCCATACCCCTTGGCATTTCTCGTACTTCCCATCGTGCTGCACAAGCTGACCCGGGAGGCATTACCCAGGACAACGAGAACCTCCTTACCCGCATGGATCAGCGTCAACGCATACACCCAGGTGGGCTTTCCGGTACGTGCGTCATCGTTGGTTTCATCGACAAAGGACTCCATCGCCGTTGCCTGCCGCGGCGGCCTAATCGCAATCGAGGGATCTCGGCTTTGCGCCCGCGCAAAAATGAGCACCATCACTCAGTTCGCCAATACGGTGAGGTCGCCTGAAGTCAGCGACTGCCTGAAAAAGGCGCAATTCGTCGGCAAGTGGTTTTCCGGTTCAGGCGATTATCAAACCATCATGGCACTTTGGGGAGTGCGGCCTTGAGTATTCAAATTCTCGATATTGTCCTCTATGGCGAAGGCCGGCATCCACGCGTGCTATCGCTGAAACCCGGTCGGCTCAACATCATCACGGGTGATTCCAAGACAGGTAAGTCGGCGCTTATTTCCATCGTCGACTACTGCCTCGGCAGCGGCTCCTATCTGGTGCCGCATGGCGTCATTCGCGACCACGTGGTCTGGTACGGCCTGCGCCTCACCGATGGCCAAGCGCAGCACTTTGTTGCGCGCCGCGCTCCGGACGCGAACCGTCAGAGCACGACGGATGCCTACTATGCCACGGGCTCAAGCTTGGACATCCCTTCGCTCGAGCGGCTGGACGTCACCACCAACATCGACACGGTGGTAGAACGCTTGGGCGTAGTGACCGGCATCGCACTGAACCGCCACGATCCACCGGAGCATCAGACGCGCCTCCCGCTAACCGCCACCTTACGGCACGCGCTGGCGTACGTTTTTCAGCCTCAGACGGAGATATCTCAACCCGGGTTCCTTTTCCACGGGCAGAACGACACTTGGTTCGCTCAGGCGATCAAGGACACGTTCCCTTACTTTCTGGGCGCCGTGGAAGAGGATCACGTCGCTAAATCGGCACAACTGAAGGAACTGCGCCGTGAGCTGCGTGTACAAGAGCAGGCGCTGACGCGTATCGAGACTTTGACGAGTGACAATAGCATCGTCTCCCTGGTGTCCGTTGCTAGGGATGCCGGCCTCGTCGCAGCAGACCATGTGTCCGATTCACCTTCCGAAGCCATGGCTACGCTCCAAGCCATCATGTCTCGTCCGCTCACCGAGCAGATTGACGACACCTCGACCGCGATCGATCAGGCTGAACTGGCGCGTTTGAATGATCGCCGCACCGAGCTGCGCAGGGATTTGCACCGTTTGGACGATGAGCTTAAGGCGATGATTGAGCTGCGCAACGAGGAGAACGCTTACACGCATGAAGCCAGCGAGCAGGTCTCTCGTCTAGAAAGCATCGGTTTGCTGGAACGGTCGGACGATAATCACTGCCCGCTCTGCCAGCAACCCAGCGACCGCCTTCCCCTCTACGCCGAACTGGAAGAAGAGCTTCGAACTGCTTCCGCGCAGCTCGCGGCGGTACGGCGCAGCACACCGGGGCTGGAAGCCTTGGTCGTCGAGAAGACCCGCGAACTGGAACAGGTTCGCGTGGCCCTGCAGGAGAACTGGGATGCGCTTGAGGCCGTTCGTCGCTCGGACCAGCGCCTGTCAGCACTGCACGACTCCGCGACGAGACGCGCCATGGTGCTTGGACGCATCAGCGCGACGGTCGATTCATATCCTTCCCATCAGGATTCCTCAGAGTTGCGTGCACACGTCGCAGATCTTGCCCACCGGATAAAACTGCTCGAGACCGAGCTCAGCGACGAAACTGTCCGGGAGCGTGTCGACTCCTGCTTGTCTCGCCTGAGCGAGCGTATGACGCGGTGGGCCACTTTCTTGGAGCTTGAGCACAGCGGCGTCCCGTTTCGCTTGGACCGCAGGAAACTTGAGGTGATCGCTGATGCAGAGAGCGGCCCGATCCCCATGAGCGCAATGGGAAGTGGGGCGAACTGGCTTGGGTGCCATCTGATTGCACACCTTGCGCTTCACGAGTGGTTTGTCCGCAAAGAACGTCCGGTTCCGCGCTTCCTGTTTCTCGATCAACCGTCACAGGTCTACTTCCCAGCAGAGGCCCATGCCGGAATGTCTGGCGAGTTGCCGCAGGATGAGGATCGCTTGGCCGTAGTCAGGATCTTCGAGTTGATTGACAACTTGGTTAAGGAGCTGGCGCCGCATATGCAGGTCATCATGACTGAGCATGCCGATCTCAACGAAGCCTGGTTCCAGAAAGCCGTGACAGAACGCTGGCGGAATGGTGCTGCACTGATACCGTTGGAGTGGCGGCAACCGAGCCTGGATTGAATCGGACGTGCCTTTCCATCCCCGATAACGCCGCGCTCATCACCGGCCAGCGCGCCTGAAATTGGACAGGCACACCAGTGCAGTGACTGGCGTTGTTCGACCAAAGAAAAGCCCGGCATCCAGCCGGGCTTGCTTAGCCGAACCATGCTTGGCGCGGCTCACTCCTCTTCATCATTCACTTGGTGCGGTGCCTTCTTTTGCTGCTGCCCTTGGTCCTGCTGGCCCGCCTGATTCGGATCCTGGCCCGGCTTCTGTTGCGGATTCTGATTATGGTTCTGATCGCGCTGATTGGTCATGACAGTCTCCAGTCGGTTACGGCGAGTTGCCGTGAATCAATGTTGCCGATCACTCCGTTTCTTTGGCGTGCCGGCATGTCAACCACGCCACCACATCACTGACTGGGGCCGCTTCCAATCCTTGATCGAAAAAGCAGTTCAACCGAGACGATGTCCATATAGGTATTGGAAGGCAACTCCAACATAGCTAATGCTTTAGTTCTTAGCTGTGCGCCCAAATAAGCATCGTACGGGACATAGCCACCGAAATCGCTACTCAGTGCCCGATAGTCGCTCCCTCGATTGCCAATTGATCTGACAGCTGTTCGCAATCACGCCGGCCATGCTGCCGCCTGCTGCCGTCATCTGGACCAGGAACAAATGACCTACAAGAATCAGTCAATCCTTCGTTAGGCCTGCCGCTATAAACCGGGATCTAACGCACTTGCTGCTACTCATCAGGAGCGGGCATATGGAGATCAGATTTCTTCGTGAGTTGACTTGCTCTTCGTGCAAGCTCCGCATATCGACTCCGAACTTTCTCAAGATGCTCAAGATCCATCTCCTCAAGATTAAGAAGCTCATTGTTTGCGGTGGCTGAGGCACGGATGAGCTCATCCAACTTGATATGAAGTGCGGCCGTGTCGGCGTTTTGGGTATGCTGGATCACGAAGACCATCAAGAAAGTGACGATAGTCGCCCCGGTATTGATTACCAACAACCAAGTGTCATTGAAGCCAAACATCGGCCCCGCCATTGCCCATACGATCACAACGGCGACAGCAAGCGCAAATGCCTCAAAAGAACCTGCAGCCAAGGCGATCGTAGCCGCCACTTTTCCAAACGACTTCTTCAGCATGTTGCCCTCGATTTCGTCGATTCATGCACGCATGAAACATGGCGGGGTGCCGACATATGCCGAGATAAGCACACTCGGCTTAGCTGTCCTGTTGCTCTCATGCCGTACAAAGGGTCATACGACCCTTTGTACGGCGGATTAGCTTTTTTTCTTAACGGCGAGAGCTGTAGCGGCGACCAGCATCCTCGTCTCTACGGCTCTCCCAGCCACGTTCGGCTGCGCGGGAATGCCCTTCCGCATCACCGAACCAGCCGCCATGGCTGCCATGCCGGGAATAGTTGTCGTCGTCATTGCGTGAGCGTCCATAGCCGCCGCGGTCGTCGTCATAGCGCGAACGGCTATAGCGGCTGCGGTCGTCATCGTCATCGCGGCGGCCTTCCCAGCCGCGTTCGGCGGCGCGCGCATGACCTTCCGGATCACCGAACCAGCCCCCGTGGCCGCCGCGCGAGGAACCGCCCCGATCATCGTCGTAGCGCGAGCGACTGGAGCCACCACGATCATCCTCGTAGCGCGAACGGCTGTAGCGACCACTGCGGTCGTCATCGTCGTTCCGGCGGCCTTCCCAACCGCGTTCGGAAGCGCGCGAATGACCCTCCGGATCGCCAAACCAGCCACCGTGTGACTGACGCGACGAGCGGTCGTCATCATCGCGCGAACGACTGTAGCGGCCGCGGTCGTCTTCATCGTAGGTGCGTCCGCGCGAGGAGCGCTCATCGTCGCGGGAACGGCTGTAGCGACGGTCGTCATCGTCCTGGCGTCCGTGGCTGGAGTAACGGCGTTCGTCATCGCTCACGAACCGGCCTTGGTCGTCGCGTTCCTGATTGTATCGTGCCATGTTCATATCTCCATAATCGGAATAACGCTTTTTGCCGAGCGAGCGGGAGGTCGGGGGAATGACGCCTTCGGTTTCGGCCTGCAGTTCGAGTTCCTGCTTCCTGGCCTTCAGGCGCTCCCCCAGCTCTGCCATGTCCAAGCCGGATGAAACGGCCTTTGCGAAGATCCCGCTGCTCGGCTTCTCTTCTTCGCGGACATGCAGCTTTACGTATTCCCCAAGTACCTTGACTTTCGCGTCGTAGAACGGCGTGTCGGGGCTGTCGTCGGTCAGCTCCCGGATGAACATGCCGAGCGTGTCGTGCTCGACCTGTGCCTCATCCATCACCTCGTTCTCAATACCGCCCTTGCGGCACGCGGGGTAGAAGATCTCCTCCTCCAGCATCGCGTGTATGACCAGCGCGTTGCCGATATCGCGGATCAGTTCGGACTTGTCGTCGGCATCCTCGGTAGCGGCGTACTGCGCGAACATCTGTTCGACCTGGCGGTGGTCGCTCTTGAGAAGCAGGACCGCATCCTGGCCGCTGGACGATGTACTGGCAGGCGTCTTATTGACGGCCTTACCGGCCGTCCTGCCGACGACCTTGCCGACACCCTTACTGGCCTTCTTTGTCGCGGTGGCGGCCTTGGTGGTTTTTTCCTTCATTTCCTGGACTCCGTGTACGGGTACCAGGAAAATCAGCACACACCATGCCAACTCTGAAATCCTCGCGAGCGCGGCGTTTCAAGGGATTCTGTGGATGCGGCGCCGTGGCAGGCGCGAAGCAAATGCGCACCCGATGAAAAAAGTTCCGGCTGTGATCCATGCGCTTCATGGCGCGCGAAGCCACCGACTCCGCAGATGAAGCACATGCCGCGCACAGTGCGTGATGCATCATCTGAAGCCACGCACCATCGACGCCAGCATTTTCAGAAATTCGCGCATGACGCGCCACGGCGCCGGTATTCAGCAGCTCCGCAACGGCACCTCGATCACGCATTCCACGCCGTGGGCGTTCAGCTGATATGACGTACGCGCTTTGAGCTGATAAGGCAAAGCGCGCTCGATCAACTCGCGGCCGTAACCGCCCTTGCGCCCCGGTTCCGGCGGCACCATATCACCGCATGTCTCACTCCACTCCACCTTCAGCACTGGTGTGCCGTTGTCGCTGCGATAGCGGCGCCAGCGCACCGCCAGACGACCGGAACCGGCTGAGAGCGCACCGTATTTGGTGGCGTTGGTCATCAATTCATGCAGGGCCAGAGCCAGCGTCTGCAGTGTGGTCGATTCCAGGCCGATGCCGCTCGGGCCATCCAGCTGCACTTGGGTGCGGTCAGCGCCATGTGCCTGCAGCTCCTCAAGTAGGAGCTGGTCGAAGGTAACCACGCCACCATCGTCTAGGCTGGAAAGCAACGTGTGGACCCGCGCGATCGCGGTGATGCGGTTTCGGTAGCTATCACGGAATTCGGCCAGCGTCGCGCATTCGTCGAGCGTGCGTTCGGCTACGGCGCGCACGACGGCCATCAAGTTGCGCGTGCGGTGCTGCAACTCTGCCATGAGCACCTTGGCGCGTTCCGAAGCCTCCTTCTCTTCGGTCGCGTCATGGCCGATGCCGCCGATGCGTACCACCCTTCCTGCGCAGTCGAGCAGTGGGAATTTGGTATTACGCATCCAGCGGATCGCTCCATCACCGCGACGTATCCGGTATTCGACCACGACGCGTTCGCCCGCCCTGACCCGCTCCAGCGCGTCGTGGACCCGGTGCCGGTCCTCGCGCAGGATCATATTCGTCCAGCTCTCCAGCGATGGGTGGGCAAGCATCCGCCCCCTTTCGCGTCCATAGAGGCGATCGAAGGCTTGGCTCAGGTACTCCAGGCGCAGGGTTCCTGCGTTGCGGATCCACAGCACATCAGAGGCGGCATCGCCGAACTGGGCAAAGCGGGCCATGCTTTCATGCAGCGCTCTCTCAATGTCGACATTGCCGGTGACGTCGTGCAGAGTGCCGGCCACCTTCCCAGGATCGCTGGCGTCGCGCAGGTGAAACAACGTCTTCAGCAACAGGTTGCGTTGCTGCCCATCGGGCAGCCAGTATCGGATGTGGCAGGTCGAGTCGCCATGTTCCTCGCCCGCGAGCGAAAGCAGCGCATGCAACTGCTCCCTGTCATGTTCGTGAACTTGCGACAGGAAGCTATGCATGTCCGGGGCAATCACGCTCGGCCGGTAACCACCGATGTCGAAGCCCGAATCGGCCCAACTGATCGCATCACTGGCCACATGCCAGACCCATCCGGCCAGGTGAGCGGGGGCTGCGATACGCCCGCCTGCTTCCCAGTCTTGGTCGTTCGTATCAAATGGCATCGACATCCAGCAGCTCCAGAAGCAGCGTCCTGACATCCTCCGCCCCGAACGGCTTGACGCACTGTAGGCAGCCCGAATAGCGCTCGGGTATCAGACCGTGGTCATATCCAGTCGTGAACAGAAAGGGCACGCCTTGCCCGCTCAGTCGGTCCGCTACCGGATACACGTTCTGCCGGCCAAGATTGATGTCCAGCACCGCCGCATCTGGCGGCGGATGGCGGTCCAGCAGCGCGTTGGCGTCTTCCACGCAGCTGGCTGGGCCAATCACCTCGGCGCCGTCGCCCCGCAACAGTTCGTGCAGGCATTCGGCAAGCATGTATTCATCCTCAACGACAAGAATCCTGCGCCCGGAAAGGGTGGCGTTCATGTTCGTTCACATTCTGGTCGAATTGGTGAATATCCGAAGGCAGATGTTTGCGGCATGTGAGCGGATGTAACGGCCACATTAACGTATCGCTGCGCACCCGCCCGCCATGGTGCGCACCATTCCGGAAGGAACAGAGGTGGCGACGCAACCGCTTGCCCGCGCCTGCATGCGCGCAGCGAACGCTTTATCTGCAGTTCCCTTGATCCTGATTCAGCATGACGCCCATTGCTGCGATGTGTTGTGACGATCAAGGGAAAGCACAAGCAACTGACGAAGGGGTAACGCGTAGGCGCCTAGCGTCATTGTCGTGCAACCGAGGAAACGCGAGTGACTGCCCCGACCTTGGCCATCGTCGATGACGATCCCGATTTTTCCGTATTCCTGACGAGGGTCGCCCGGAGCGCGGGCTTTCTCACGCACCAGTTTCACACCGTATCCGAAGCCTCATTCTGGCTATCCAGCAACGAGGTCGACCTGACCATCCTGGATATGGCGCTGCCCGATGGCACCGGCCTGGACATCCTCGGCCGCATCCCCGCCGATCGCCATGGTCAGATCGTGTTCGTGTCCGGCACCAGCGACACCGAGCAGATCCGCCGCGCGGTGGCCAGCCCCGCCACCGAATTCATCGGCAAGCCGGTCGGTACCATCGCACTGGAGCAGTTGTTCCGCCGGGTGCAGGAAGACCTGCAGTGCCGCCGGCACGGGAAGGACGACGCCGGCTTGGACCTGGTGGGCGAAAGCGCGCCGATGCGCCGGGTCAAGCACGACATCCTGCGCGTGGCGCCCACCGACATGAACGTCCTGGTCCTGGGCGAGACCGGCACCGGCAAGGAACTGGTGGCGCGTGCCGTGCATGCGCACAGCGGGCGCTCGGGCAAGCTGATCTGCATGAACTGCGGCGCCGTGCCCGCCGAGCTGATGGCCAGCCAGCTCTTCGGCCACGAGCGCGGCGCCTTCACCGGTGCCGCCAACCGCCATGCCGGCTTCCTCGAGCAGGCCGACGGCGGAACGCTGTTCCTAGACGAGATCGGCGAAATGCCCGCTGCGCTGCAGGTCTACCTGCTGCGCGTGCTGGAAACCGGCACCGTGGTGCGGGTCGGCGGCACCGGCGAGATTCCGGTAGACGTGCGCGTCGTGGCGGCCACCAACCGCCTGCCCGACGAAGGCATGTTGCGCGACGACCTGTTCTACCGCCTCGGCCATTACCTCATCGAGCTTCCGCCGCTGCGCGCGCGCGGCGACGACATCCGCCTGCTGGCCAGCCGTTTCGTGGCGCTGTTGAACGACAAGTACGGCGGCCCGCCGAAGCGGCTGGACCCGGCCGGCATCACGCGGCTCCTGCGCCATGCCTGGCCGGGCAACGTGCGCGAACTGATGGCCGCCACCGAGCGCGCCTACCTCAACGCCAGCGGGCCGATGGTGGACATCAACCCGCTGGCGCTGGCGCGGCGCGCGCCCGACGGCGGCGACGTAGTGCAGTTCCGCATCGGCACGCCGCTGCAGGACATCGAGGAAGAAATGCTCAAGCGCACCCTGGCCTTCCACGGCGGCGACAAGACCGCCACCGCGCGCAGCCTCGGGGTGAGCGTGCGCACCGTCCACAATCACCTGGCGCGGACCCGGCTCCATGGATGAGCGGACCCTGCACCGTCTGCGCAACGACCTGAACGTGGTCGGGGTCGGCCTGTCGCTGCTGCGGCGCCAGCTCGAAGCGGAGGCGTCGGCCGAGACGCTGGATACGCTGGACAGGGTCGAACAGGCCTTCGAACGCTGCGCGCTGGCGGTCGCGCTGCAGCAGCACGGACCGGGGCGCTGACGCTGCCGGCACGGTGAACGAAGCCGCGTTGGCCACACCCTGCAGAATCTTCATCTCCGTGCACAAGCTGCATGTCGCCGCCACGCGGCCACCTGCCACGGCGTTGCCATTCCTGCGTTGCGCGCTGGCATGGGTTTTGCGATCGCCCCGGTATCCGTTCTTCCCGTGGAAGACGGAGGGCACCACTCCATCGGCATGCAGGAGAACACGATGAATCGAAACCACTGGCCGGAGTACGACCAGGGCCGCCGCTCCTCCGGCAGGGAACACGGCGAGGACGACGTGCGGCCTTACCCGGTCGGCGGCTTCGGCCGCGGCAACGACGAGTGCCGCTACCGCGATGCCCGGGCGCTGCCGCGCGGATGGAGCGACGCGCAGAGCGCCGATGCGCGGGAGGACGAATACAGCGCAGACTGGCCACGCGCGCCGGCGCAGGATCGCGACGCGGGCGACTTCTGGCGCGGCATGGCGCGCGGCGACAGCGCGCTGTTCGGCGCCAGCGAAGCCGATTACGCCGGCGGCCAGGCTGGCGAAGGCCGTTGGAACCGCCATGGCTACCGGGACGAAGAGCAGCGCGCTCTGCGCAGCTTTGGCGCGCATGCGCCCGGCCGGGAGCGTCTCCAGCCGGGCTGGCAGGGGAACACGCTGTACGGCGCCGGAGACCCCGAACACGCTCCCTCCCCGCCACATTCCCGGACCGGACGCAAATGGCAGCAGGCGCCGTGGGCCGAGGGCCGCGCTGGTGAGCAGCGGCCGCAAGCGCGTCCCGGCTCCTACCGCCGCCACGGTCCGCGCGACTACGCGCGCTCGGACGAGCGCATCACCGAGGATCTGAACGAGCGCCTCACCGACAACGACATGCTCGACGCCAGCGACATCAGCGTGCGAGTCGTCGACGGCGTCGCCACCCTGAGCGGCAGCGTCGCCTCGCGCTGGATGCGCCATCTCGCCGAGGACATCGCCGATTCCTGCAGCGGGGTGAAGGACATCCGTAACAAGATCACCGTGGCGGCGAGCGGCATGCGCGGTCCGTTCCCGCGCGGGGACGACGATGGCGAGCTTCCCGGCGGCGGCCGGCCGGCCTGAGCGCCGGCACCCACAGGAGCCAGAGATGAGCGCAATGAGCAGAACGCGGTGGTCCATGCTGGCGGCGGTGGCCGGCGCCTGCGGCCTGGCCGCCTTCCTCGCCGCGCGCCGCCGCGACGACCCGGCGCGCATGGCCGACGAGGTGCTGCTGGCGCAGCTTGGCCGCGAGATGGCGGGCGCAACCGCGCTTGCCAACGCAGTCGCCGGGCACGCCGCCAGCGCCGAACTGCGCGCCGCTGCACAGCGCTGGCTGGATGCCCTGGCGCGCAGAGGAAGCTGGCAGCCGTTCCTCGCCGTGCAGGCGCAGGCAGAGGTTGCCGGGCAGCACCAGACCCTGTTGCGCGCGCAGGGCGAGGACGCCTTCGACGCCCGGGCCGCTCAGGCGATGCAGGAATGGCTGGATCTGGCGCGCGAACACCTCCAGGCCCTGCTCGTTTCCCCGCGCGGCCCGCTGCGACGGAGGGCTGCGGTCGCGATCGCGACGGCCGACGCCTCAGCCTGTGACCTGGATTTCTACCAACGCGCGGACGAACTGCTCGCCGCAATGCCGGCGTCGCGGCGATGGCCGGCATCGCCATTCCACGCCGGCGCCCACGCGGTCCTGCATTGGCCAAGGAGCGGGACATGAGCCGCGCCGTGCCCTGTCGCCTTCCAGCGACGTTCGACTGGAGGGAGGCCGAAGACAGCAAGCGCTTGTTTCTGGGCGACGTGGAAGTGCTCGAGGTGCGCATCCAGCGCCATGGCTGGATCGTGCAGGTGCACCTGCAGGACCCGTTGTACCGGCAACCCTCGGTGGCGGTGCGCTCGCCCAATGCGGGCATGCGCTGGGGGGCGCGCTGGGCCAAGCTGCGGGTCCGCCTGCTGCAGAGGATCGCCGCTTCGCACGCCTCTGGCTGCACCCATTGCCAGCAGCATCTGCGGCATGCGTAGGCATCGCCGGCCGCGGATGCCGATCCGGCCTGAAAGCCTACGGCTACGGCCGTCGGCCTGCGCCGCGTTGTCGCAGGTATTCCTCGCAGGTGCGCGACAAGGCCAGCAGGTACGGCCAGCGCGCCCGCGTCCACCGCAAGGACCAGCACAGGGCGGCGTGCAGCGTGGGCACGACCTCGCGCGCGCGGTTGCCCTCGAGGTCAGTAATGGCGGTCTCCACGCGCCATCCCGGCGCCATCGCCAGGATGTCCAGCACGTCGACATGGCCCACGCGCAGGCGGACGTGGCCGCAACCGAAGGTCCAATGCAGCCACCGCCCGTCCTGCACCCTTTGCGCCAACCTGCTGCCGGTCATGTCGCTGCTCCCGTTGTTGATGCCTCCGGAAATGACGGGGTGACGCAACTCCCGTGCCAGCCCGCCCTGCCCCGCAGCGCGTCGCCAGCGCCATGCGTCCATGAAAAATCTGCAGCCGCGATGCAGATTGTTCCGCGCGGCCGCCATGGCCACGCTGATCTTCTTGTCACCTCGGTCCACGCCTACCGAACGCGGGCGCGGCAAGCATGGACCTGCGCCGGAGCCCGCCGGCACCGGCGCGCCATCCACCACGGAGTCCTTCCATGAAGACCCTCGACCTGGCAAAGCTGCTTCTGCTGATCTGCATCGTCTCCCTGTCCGCCTGCCGCAACGACAACATGCCCTCACGCGGCACCGAGGCCACCGCGTCCGATGCCGCCGCCGCGCCGCACGACGGCCCGCCGGGCCCGGAGCCCCGCGCCGGCGGAGCGGCGTCCCACGACGCCGATGGCGACGCGCTGGCCGTGCTGAACGCCGTCAACGACCACGAGATCGCCATGGGCCGGCAGGCCCTGGAAAAGAACGTCACCGGTCCGGTCGCCGACTACGCGCGCCGGATGATCGACGAACACGGCAAGAACAGGCAGCAGACCGACGCCCTGCACCCCGACCCCGACAGCGCCAACGCCCGGGCGCAGATGAAGAAGGGCCAGGACGTGATGCAGCAGCTGGCCACCCAGAACGGCCAGGCCTACCAACGCGCCTACGTGCAGGCCATGGTCGCCGGGCATACCGATGCGCTGTCCGCGCTGGATCAGACCCTCATCCCGGCCGCTACCCGTCCGGACGTGCAGGCCCACCTGCAGCAGACCCGTACCCGGGTGGCGCAGCACCTGGATCAGGCGCGCGCGCTGGCCGCCGCCGACACGCCGGCGCAGGACGCCGGGAGCACGCCATGAACGACAAGCTGCCGCTCAACCCCGGCAAGGCCAGCGACCAGGACAAGGCCCACACACCGGACAAGCTGCGCAACGACAAGGCGCAGTGGAAACGCCCGGACATGCCCGAGGCTAGGCACACGGCGCACCCGGAGGACTACGAACGTCCTCCGTTCCCGCGCAGAAAGGACTGAACTAGCTCGATCCCATCCGCGTGTAGTGCGCGACCTCGTCGAGCCAGAGGTCGCGGATGTCGCCGCGGCCCAGGTCGATCCGTATCTGACCATTGGTGCCTTCGCTGCCATCGGGGCCGCGAAACTGCTGGATTGTGGGGCGGTCCGCCAGGGTGCCCACCAAGGTCGTGCCATCGCGCAGGTTCAGCTCTACCATCAGTTCGGCGTCGAGCTCCTGCTGCAGCCGCTTGAGATGATCGATTTCGGTCTGGTCCACATATACGCGGGGCGCTGTTCTGCTCATCGTGTACTCCTCTTTCAATGACGTATCGACGTTTGGGGCGCGGCGCGGCGGGCTTCAGTGGTAGCCCAGGCCCAGTTCGAGCTTGCAGCGGAACATGTAGTACGACCATGCGGTATAGCCCAGGATCAGCGGCAGGCAGCCCATGCCGACCAGAAGGAAGCCCTGCGACAACGGCGACAGTCCCGGACGCCACAGCAGCTACGCCACTACCAGCGCGCCCATCGGCGCCATCTGCAGCACGTGCAGCAGCGATTCGGGAAGCCCGGAGGTATGCGGCAGGTCGCTGCGCCGGTGGCAAGCGAAATCCGCGCAGCCGGCCAGCAGCCACCGCAGGTAGCCGGCATAGGCCCAGGCCGCGGCACTCATCCGGTCGTACCGGCATCGCGCTCGACCTCCTGCTGCGGCAGCGCGAACGGCGCCAGCGGTTCGCTCGCCGGCCCGTTGAGGATGGCGCCGCTGGTCGCCTTGAAGCGCGAGCCGTGGCAGGGGCAATCCCAGGATTTCTCCTCGCCGCTCCAGTGCACCACGCAACCCATGTGGGTGCAGCGTGCGTTGTGGGCGTGCAGCATACCGTCGCCCGAGCGGTACACCGCCACCTGGTGCACGCCGCAACGAACCACGCAGCCGCTGCCGCGCGCCAGCCCGGCCAGCGCCTCCGGCGCTACCGAGACCAGCCAGTCGCGGTACTGCAGGGCGGCGTTGGCGTTCTCGCGCAGCCAGTTGCCGGCGCTCAGGTAGCGGTGGCGGCCGGGCGCGTACAGGGCCTGCCAGGGGTTGTCGCGGCCCTGCACCAGGTCGGCGAGCAGCAGTGCGGCAAGCGTGCCGTGGGTGAGGCCGTTCCCGGAATCGCCGCTCACCAGATAGACATTGGCGTTGTCCGGGTCGGCGCCGATGAACGCCAGGCCGTCGTCCGGCTCCAGGATCTGCCCCGACCAAGCATGCGTATAGCGCGTGATCGAGGGGAAGCGCGCATCGGCCCAGCGCTGCAGCCGCGCATAAACTTCCGGGTCGTCGCCCTGCCCGGTCTTGTGGTCGCCGCCACCGACGATCACTTCCACCTCGCCCTCGTCTATGCCCGCGGGCATGCGCAGGCGCACGTAGTGGTAGGGATCGCCGTCGTCCCAGTACAGCGCGTCGGGGATGCTGTACGCCGGCGCGCGGCCGGCCACGACATAGGTGCGGTAAGCGGCCTGCTTCAGCCAGGTGGCGCCGGTCTCGTACACGGGCACGTTGGTCGCGGCCACCACCGCCACGGCATGCAGCACGCGGCCGTCGCGGCACTCCACCCGCGGCCGCCCGCCACCCTCGATGGCGGTCACGTCGCCACGCACGAAGCCCACGCCGGCGGCGCGCACCTGACGTGCCAGCGCCAGCAGGTACAGGCCGATGTCCACGCGCGCCTGGTCGTCGAAACGCAGGACCGGCCCCAGCGCCGGCACGCCCTCCACGCCGGCGCGCTGCAGGCCGACCTGGAGGCCGGCCGCTTCGGCGGCATGGCATTCCCGGCGCAGGTCGTCCACGTCCTGCGTGCACGAGAACAGATACCCCGGCACGCGCCGGAACCCGCAGTCGGTTCCCGAGCGCGCCACGATCGCCGCGATCCAGTCGATCGCCGCCGCGTGACTGGCCGCGGCCAGCCGCGCGCCGGCCTGGCCGTGGTAGCGCGCCAGCGCGGAGAAACGATCGTCCAGTGCCGACGCCAGATGCGCGCTGCTGCGCAGCGTCTCGCCAGCGCCGATGCCGTCGCGTTCCAGGATCGCCACCCGCTTTCCGGCGCGGGCCAGTTCCAGCGCCACGCTCAGCCCGGCCACGCCGGCGCCGACGACGATCACCTCCGCATCCTTGCGTTCGTCCTGCCACCAGTCGGCGGTGGCCTCGGTCACGTCGTTCCAGACGGGCCGGGTATGTGCGGTATTCATCGCCATCCCAGACAGTGGATGTAAATCGACGCTAGGTCCGCGCGGGTAAGCATCCCGTCAATCCGCGAGACGACGGCGCTCACGCCGCGCGCGCGACTTCCTCTTCATGGCCCGCGCAACACGCTGCCGGGGCCGGCCAGATGCCGGCGCCTGTCACCGGCACGGAGGACATGAAGAAGACCACCCGGCGTGGCTCGTCAGATGGCCGGAGTACGCCTACGCAGTGGAGAAGGAAGCCGAAACCCTGCTGGTTGGCGGGGTGAAGGCCACGCGGCTCGCGCTCCTCCTGGCCGCGCGACAGGCCGGCGACGCCGAAACCGTGGCGGTCTGCGGCGCCCTCCTGGAGCAGGAACGGGCGATGGCGGACTGGCTCGGCGAGCACCCGGAACCCACTGTCCTGCAGTTCCTGGAACGCGAGCAGTCCGAAGACATGGTCCGGCGCTGACACCTGCCGGCCCCTGCCTGCGCGCCTTGCGCGCGGCAGGCAGGGGCCGCCCATCAGGACGCCAGCATTGCCGGTTCGCGTTCGGGGTAGCGGTGCCGCGCGATGGCGGCGGCGAAACGTTCCAAGGTGTCGCCCGCGTCGGGCTCGGCGAACAGCAGCAGCGGATCGTTGTCCAGCGGCGCCACGCCGGCCGCGTCCCACACCTGGCGTCCCTCGCCGACGAACAGCAGCGGCTTGCCGTGGCGGTAGCCGTCGCGGATGTGTTCCAGCGCCCGCGCATCGCCGGCCAGCGCCGCGGCGCCCTCCGTGCCGCCGACGACGGCCAGCGCGTCGAACAGCACCCCCGGCTCGTTCTCGAGCGAGGCATCGGCGTCGAGCGGCCCGCCGTCGGCGTCCTGCAGCCGGCCGACGTGCGGGCCGAGCAGGCGCACCATCGCGCCCTGCCCGGTCAGGCCCTGGTGCAGCACCGTCACGTCCACCGCGCGGCTGCCATCGGCCACCAGCACGGCGATCTTCCGCGTGCGGATGCCGCTTTCGCCCGGCCGCGCCAGCAGCGACAGCGCCGGCGACAAGGAGACTTCCGGCGTGACCTCGGCAGTGGACGCACGCGGCATCTTCGGCGGCAGCGGCATGCCCAGCCCGCGCGCGACCTCCACGGCCAGTTCCTCGGAGGCGTTGCGCAGCATCGACACCACGCGCTGGCGCACCGCCGGCACCGTCACCTTGCTCAGCTCGAAGCGGAACGCGTCGGCGATGTGGCGGCGCTCGGCCGGGCTCTGGCTGTCGTAGAACAGCGTGGCCTGCGCGTAGTGCTCGGCGAACTTCTCCGGCTTGGCGCGCACCTCGTCGCCCTGCGCCGGTTCGGCGAAGGAGACGAAGCCGGCCGCGCCGGCCTGAAACGGGCAGCCGCCGGCCAGCGAATTGGGTTCATAGGACACCCGGCCGCGGTGGATGGCCTGGCGGTGCATGCCGTCGCGCTGGTTGTTGTGCGCTGGCGCGACCGGCGCGTTGATCGGCAGCTCGTGGAAGTTTGGCCCGCCCAGCCGGCTGATCTGCGTATCGACGTAGGAATGGATGCGGCCGGCCAGCAGTGGATCGTTGCTGAAGTCGATGCCGGGAATGACATGCGCCGTGCAGAACGCCACCTGCTCGGTCTCGGCGAAGAAGTTGTCCGGGTTGCGGTTGAGCACCATGCGCCCTATCGGTTGTATCGGCACCAGTTCCTCGGGCACGATCTTGGTCGCATCGAGCACGTCAAAACTGAAGCCCTCCGCCTCGTCTTCGCTGAACACCTGGATGCCCAGCTCGTACTCGGGATAGTCGCCGGCCTCGATCGCTTCCCACAGGTCGCGCCGGTGGTAGTCCGGGTCGGCGCCGGAGATCTTCACCGCCTCGTCCCATACCAGCGAATACGTGCCCAGCTTGGGCGTCCAGTGGAATTTGCAGAAAACCGCATCGCCGCGCGCGTTCACCAGGCGGAAGGTGTGCACGCCAAAGCCCTGCATCATGCGGTAGCTGCGGGGGATGGCGCGGTCGGACATGTGCCACATCAGCATGTGTGTGGACTCGGGCATCAGCGACACGAAGTCCCAGAAGGTGTCATGGGCCGAGGCCGCCTGTGGCATGGCATGGTGCGGCTCGGGTTTGACCGCGTGCACCAGGTCCGGGAACTTGATCGCGTCCTGGATAAAGAACACCGGCATGTTGTTGCCCACCAGATCCCAGTTGCCCTCGTCGGTATAGAACTTCACCGCGAAGCCGCGCACGTCGCGCGCGGTGTCCTTGGAGCCGCGCTCGCCGGCCACCGTAGAGAAGCGCACGAACACCGGGGTGATCTTGCCCGCCTCCTGGAACGGTGCGGCGCGGGTCAGCGCCGACAGGTCCTCGTAGGCTTCGAAGTAGCCGTGCGCGCCGGAACCGCGCGCGTGCACCACGCGCTCGGGAATACGCTCATGGTCGAAGTGGGTGATTTTCTCGCGCAGGATGAAGTCCTTAAGCAGCGCCGGCCCGCGCAGTCCCGCCTTGAGGCTGTTCTGGTTATCCGAGACCGCCACCGCCTGGTTGGTGGTCATGCGCTGGCCGGAGCCATCGTTGCGCACCCGCAGCAGCGGGCCGGCATTGGAATCCTGCCCCTCCGCGGCGGGCGCGCCGACCTTGGCGCCGCCGTTGCCCTCGCTCACCGTGCTGGCGCCCACGCGCGGCGATGCAGCCAGGTAGTGCTCGCCCTCCGGCGGCAGTACCGCTGCGGCGCCGTGCTCGGCGGGCTTGTCGGCGTTGTGGCCGCGCTGGGCCGCCAGGGCGTCGATGAGGCCGGGCACCTCGTCCTCGGGACGCAGCGGTTTCTGCGAATGACTGTCGGCCGGACCGCTGTCCGAACGCACCGCGACCTTGGCATGCGGCGGAGGGGAAGGAGCGCCTTTCTTGCTGGCCATGGGGGCATCTCGCTGGCAGGGCTTTCCAACATAGTGGCCGGCGGTAAAACGGATGTGACCCGTCGTCGCCGTCCGCTCACGGGAAGTTGATCCCTGCTGCGCTCACGCGCCCGTCTGCGAGTGCGGTGCTTCCACCGGCTTGGATTCGGGCGAGTTCTTCTGCCGCAGGTAGATGCTCAGAACCACGATGGACAGCACCGCGAGGAACTCGCTCTGCCAGTTCTGCATGGACTCGAACCAGAACTGCGCGCTGCCCAGGTGTTCGCTCCAGGCCACGCCCGGCCTGCCTTCCAGCAGACGCTGCTCGTTCTGGTGCTTCCAGCTGCCATAGGAATGCCCGGCGAAGGTGAGCAGGAACAGCAGCAGGTAGGTCAGCGACAGCGAGTTCGCATACAGCGTCTTCCAAACCCCGCCCCTGCGCACCGGCCACGGCGTGGGGCCGGGTTCGATCTCCTGCTCCTCCCTGGACGGGTCCAGCGGCCGCGACTCGGCCGAGCCGCGCTGGCGCAAGGCCACGGTCAACAGCACGTACATGCCCATCTGCAGGAATTCGCTCTCCCAGTTCTCGAACGTGGCCGAGACGAAATGCCCGCTCGCCAGGTACCGGCCCAGCGACAGCGCCTGTGCGCCCTTGTCAGCCAGTTCCTCGTTGCAGGCGCGCAGCCCGGCCCAGGTCTGTCCTGCCAGCGAAACGACGAACAGTGCGAGCAGCACCAGCGACAGCCCATTGCGCTGGATGAATGAGGATCGTTCCGGGTTCATGTCCACTCTCCTGCCATACGGGATGAACTTGGCCACCGCATCGGCAAGACCGCGTAGAGAAGAAACGGCAGACCCTTGCCGCGTCAGTCACGATACTGAATGGCCTTCGCATGCGCGTGCGCGTGAGCGTGAGCGGCGCCATGACCGGACTTCACGCCGCACATCGCTGGCGCTGCGGACAATTTTCACTCCCAGCGAGGATCACGCCATGAGCAGAGACCGGAAAGATCCCCCCGCCCCGACCGAGGACCGCGACGCCCGGGAAACGCAGCAGGAGCGCCGCGAGCGCAAGCAGCACGAAAGCGAGAACCACGACGAGGCGCTGGAAGAAACCTTCCCCGCGAGCGACCCTGTGTCGCCCTTCGTTCCCGCCAAGACCCCGGACTGACACAGCAAGACGCCCAGGCGGTGCTTCGCATTGCACCGCGCCGCCTACCGCGCGACGCTAGAACCAACGCCGGCGCCGGCCCAGAAGAAAGGCGCCGGCTCCCAACGCCACCAGGCCGGCGATAACCGCATAAAATCCGGCGTCGTCGCTTTTGAACAGCCGGGTGCCGAAGTTCATGCCCAGCGCGCCCACGATGGTCGCCATCAAGCCCGTGATCACGGTGACGAAGGTCAGCATGCGCATGGCTTGGTTGGTCCGCAGCGCGGTCTGGTTGCTGAACAGTTCAAAGCTTCCCAGCACCTGTTCGCGTGCATTCTCGACCATGTCCAAGGCACGCTCAAAGCGCATGTTCAAAGCGATGAAATGGCGGTCGGCCACGCGGCCCTCATCAGGCCGGAAATCCGGGCGCGACATGGCGCTGAACACGATGCGGTGCGGTGCCAGCATCCGCCGCAGACGCGAGGCCCAGCGGCGCAGGCGCTGCAGTTCGTTGAGCGCATCGCACGCGCCTTTGCCCAGGATGCTCACCTCCAGCCGTTCGATGGCCAGCTCGTGTTCGTCGATGGCCTTGAAGTAGCTGGCCAGCAGGCGGTCGAGCAGGGTCACCACGAAACTCTCGGCGCGTAAGACACCCACCTTCCCGGGCTGCTGCACGCGCATCTGTTCCAGAAAATCGATGCGCTCGCGGCGGAAGGTCACCACGCGGTCGGTGCTGGCCACGCAGACCAAGACGATGCCACGGAGTTTGTCCTTGTCGCCACTGCCACCGGCGACGACGGCGCGCACCCAGAAGCAGGATTCGCTCTGCCCGACTTCCGGCACGGTGCCATGTTCCAAGAACTGTCGTGCGGCGGCAGGCAGTTCCCAAGCCGCCCACACTGCGTCCACTTCCTCAGGCTTGGGATCGCACAGATCCACCCAAGCCAGCGCATCCTCCGCAGGCCGGCAGGCGACAAGCGACTGGGCGGCGACCCGTTGCGATACGCCGCTTGCGTCGAACATCCTGCAGAAGAAGGACAGGCGTGCGTCATCGGCAGTACGGTCCGCCTCGTCATTGCACGCATTCATGACCGTTGACGGGCCTGGTGTATTTTTTCACGCAAGGCAGCGCGGGTGATCGCGACTTCTCCGCGGGAAACGGCGTTGCGCCCTAGCCCCGTTGCCCTCAACGATCGCGTAAGAAAGGCGTATGCGCCCATCGCTTCCGCCATGCCCGTTCTCCGGATGGAAAGCGGCCCACTACGCATGGGCCGCGAGATATGAAACGCGATCCGTCGCGGACGGATCCTGCGGGCGCTATCCCGCCCGCAGGGCTATATCCGTACCCGTCAGCCAACGACCAACGACCAAGGGATCTCCGAACCCTTGAATTTGTAGCGGAAGCCTTCGTAATCGACCTGTGTGGCCAAATTGCCTGCGTCGTCAGCCAAAGTACTGACCTCGATCAAAGTGTTGGCCGCAGCAGGTCCGCTTCGGATGGGAATGCCCATGGTCTTGATGTCGGCCAGCTCCGTGGCGATACGCGTGACTGGGCGTCGCTCTTGCCCCGGTCCCACCAGATAGAGTTGAACATCTTTCACAGCAAGACTCCTCCTTACGGTTATTCCCGCCCCGGCCTCACCTGATTAACGTGGGTGAAGTTAAGACGTTGCCTACATCGCGTCCTCGCCTCGTAAAAAGGCGGAACCGATCACGGCGACTTCCTTTGCCAGCTATTGGCTCTTCACGCCTTGCAGCGAACGACTCGCCGGAACATCGGCGGCGCGGCGTCGCATGCTCCACCGCTCGTTTATTGCTTCGCATCGGCAATCGGGATGCCGTGCACGTCTTCATCACCAACTTGCTGCAAGGTCTTAATTCCTCGACAGGCACGATGTCTGTGGAGCACTTCCGCTCCTCGTGGAGAATCGACATGAACACCAGCAAGATGAAGCATCTCCTGCTCATGAGCATGGTCGCGACCGCCTGCGCGGGTGCCATCACCACAGTCCACGCCAGCGGCCAGAGCCGCGGCATGCATGAACAGGAATCCGTGCAGCCGGGCAGCGATACTTGGATCACCACCAAGGTCAAGGCAGATCTTCTGGCTACGAAGGACATCTCCGGCCTGGAGATCAAGGTGGAGACCGTTAACGGCGTCGTGTCGCTGAGCGGCGATGTCGACACGCAAGCCGAAGCGGACAAGGCCGTCGCCGTCGCCCGAGGGATCAAGGGCGTCAACCGCGTGGACAACCGGCTGACGGTCCGCGGCAGCAGGTAAAGCACGCGTGGGCGGCCCGTTGGCCCTGTGGCCGGCGGGCATCCCGCCGCCCTCCCAGCGCACGGCCATCGCTGGCCGCGACTGCGCCAAGCCGATGCTGTTACGCCCGTTTTCGGCGTGATGCCGCTTAAGAACCGCGCCTACGCGGCGGACGGCGCCGCTCGTCCGGCCAAGGCTGATGCGGCTGCGGATCTTCCACATTGGGCTCACGCGGATCGCGCGGCTCCTGCGGATCGGTGGGACTGGGCATAGGTTCGGGCGCGGGCTCGGACGGCTGGGGCCTCGGCGCGCCGAGTCCGCACCTTGCAGGGCGCCTATTCATCCTTTGTCCTTTCCTGTTGTTCGCTCCGCCAGCAGCGAGACGACTTTGTCCAGGTTCTGACGGATCCGATCGTAGTCGCCCCACGGATGCTGCTTCATCCGCGCCATGCGCCGCGGCGCCGAGACGATGTCGTGCGCGGCCCCGCGGCGGGTCTTGGACAGTTCCTCCCAACGCAGCGGCATAGCCACCGGTGCACCTGCCCGTGCGCGCAGCGAGAACGACGCCACACTGGTGGCGCCACGTCCGTTGCGCAGGTAATCGACGAAGATGCGTCCCTTACGCTGACGCTTGCTCGCCGTGGCCACGTATGCCAGCGGGTCAGAGGCGGCCATCGATTCGGCGAAGGCGCGCGCGAAATCCTTTACCTGCAGCCAGTCACTGGCCGGACGCAGGGGCACCACGACATGCAGGCCCTTGCCGCCGGAAGTGCGCACGAAAGATTCCAGCCCGAGCTCGCGCAGCCGTTCGCGCACCCAGCGCGCCGCGGCGATCACCCGCGGCCAGGCCACGCCAGTGTCCGGATCGAGATCGAACACGATGCGGTCGGCCTTGTCCGGTGCCTCGGCCAACGCGCCCCAGGGATGGAACTCCAGGGCATTGAACTGCACCAGTTCGAGCAGGGCGGCCTCGTCGCGTACCACGATGTAGTCCGCGCTGGCCCCGCCCTCTTCCTCGATTGGCACCGAACCGACTTGCTCCATGCCGGTTGGCAGATGCTTCTGGAAGAAGCACGGCCGTTCCGCGCCCTGCGGGCAGCGCACCACCGACAAGGGCCGGCCGGCGATCTCTGGCAGCAGCCAGGGCAGCATGGTGCGGTAGTAGGCGAACACGTCCTGCTTGCGGATGCCGGCGTCCGGATACACCACGCGGTTGGGGCTGGTCAGCACCACCTCCTTCGTCGTGGCCGTGGTCCGCGGTTTCTCCCTTGTGCCTGACATGGGTTTCTCCCGAACGGGATCCGGCGCCATCGCGCGCAGCGCGGCCACGCTCTTGTCGGCCCGGATCGTCTTGAACGACGCCTGCCGCAGCAGGCCGAGATTGCCGGTGCCATGATGGAACACCTCCACCACCATAGCCGGCTTCACCCACTGCACCTTGCCGAGCCCGGTGACCTCGGCGCCGATGGGTACGCTGGGCGTGTCGCGGGCGAGCGGCATCAGGCGCCGCACCAGTTCCTCCAGCATCTGCTGGTTGAAGCCACTGCCGACTCGCCCAGCGTAGCGCCAGCCCCGCCGGCCTTCCGGCATGGCCAGCAGCAGCGCGCCCAGGCCGCTGCGACTGCCTTTCGGGGCGGTGAAGCCGACCACCGCGAATTCGTCGGACCGGCGCTGTTTGATCTTGCGCCAGTCATCGCCGCGGCCGCCGCGATATGGCGCGGCGGCGCGCTTTGAAATGATGCCCTCCAGCCCGCGCTCCAGCGCCAAGGCCAGCGCGCCGGAGCCGTCTTCGGTCACGTGCGAGCTGTACACCAGCGGTTGCGGTACCGACTCCAGGAGCGCGGCGAGCAGTGACTTGCGCGCATCCTGGCGGCAGCCGGAGACGTCGACATCGCCCAGCTGCAGGATGTCGAACAGCACATAGGACAGTGCCGCGGTACGCTCGCCGGACAAGGTAGCCTGTAGCAAACCGAAATCCTGCTGGCGCCCCGCGCCGGCCACCAGTTCGCCGTCCAGCACTGCCTCGACGCCCAGATCCTGCAGCGCCTGTACGATCGCCGGCAGCCGCTGCGTCCATTCGAGCTCGTTGCGCGACCACAGCCGCACCTTGTCGCGGCCCAACTGCGCGATCAGCCGGTAGCCGTCCCATTTCGCCTCGTGCAGCCAGCCCTCGCCGGCTGGAACCGCCTCCACCAGGGTGGCCAGCTGCGGCGCATGGAAGGTCGGCGCGCGGCGGGTGCGGCGCGCGCCGGGCAGCTTGGCCGCAACGGCCAGCAGGCGCCGCGTGCTCGCCGCACCGCCATCCCGACGCTTTCGCGGGCCTGCAGTACCAGCCGGCGCGGTCGTCGCCTCGTCCAGCAGGTCGTCGGCTTCCTGCTTCGCCGCGTAGGCATCGCGCGCCTTGAACAGCAGCCACTCCGGCTGCCGCTTCCGCTGGCCCGAACGCACCAGGTGCCAGCCGCCCTTGAGCTTGTCGCCATGCAGCTGGAATCGCAGGTGGCCCTTGGCGAGCTGATCTTCCGCATCGCCGTCGGTGCTCCAGACGCCATGGTCGAAGATCGCGACGTGGCCGGCACCATACTGGCCCTCGGGGATGTCGCCCTCGAACCGTGCGTAGTCCAGCGGGTGGTCCTCCACCTCGGCCGCCAGCCGCTTCACCGCCGGATCCAGGCTCGGCCCCTTGGGCACCGCCCAGCTGCGCAGGGTATTGCCCACCTGCAGGCGGAAGTCGTAATGGCGGTGGCTGGCGTGGTGCAGCTGCACCACGAAGATCGGCTGTCCGTCGCGCCGGCGACGGC
>NZ_JASCOS010000250.1:0-633 GCF_029959705.1 Stenotrophomonas sp. PS02297
ACGGCCTGCGCGAGCTGTGGGCCGCCATGCAGGCCTGCGTGACCCGCGGCATCCGCTCCGAGGGCACCCTGCCCGGCGGCCTGCACGTGGGCCGCCGCGCCCCGGCGCTGTACCGCGAGCTGTCCGCACGCCCGGAAGCGGCCATGCGCGACCCGCTGACCACGCTGGACTGGGTCAACCTGTACGCGCTGGCGGTCAACGAGGAGAACGCCGCCGGCGGCCGCGTGGTCACCGCGCCCACCAACGGCGCGGCCGGCATCATCCCGGCGGTGCTGCACTACTACGACCGCTTCTGCCCCGGCAGCAATGAGCAGGGCGTGTTCGACTTCCTGCTCACCGCCGCGGCCATCGGCATCCTCTACAAGGAAAACGCCTCCATCTCCGGCGCCGAGGTCGGCTGCCAGGGCGAGGTCGGCGTGGCCTGCTCGATGGCGGCCGGCGGGCTGATGGCCGCGCTGGGCGGCAAGCCGGGGCAGATCGAGAACGCCGCCGAGATCGGCATGGAACACAACCTGGGCCTGACCTGCGACCCGATCGGCGGGCTGGTGCAGATCCCCTGCATCGAGCGCAACGCCATGGGCGCGGTCAAGGCCATCAACGCCGCGCGCATGGCCATCCGCGGCGACGGCAAGC
>NZ_JASCOS010000251.1:0-597 GCF_029959705.1 Stenotrophomonas sp. PS02297
CCCCCCACCACCCGCGCCCGGCCGGTTAGCGCCACCCCCCCCAACACCGGGCCCTTCCCCGCGGGGGGGCCCCCCGCCCGCGCCGGGGAGCAGGGCCGCGGCTTCGCCGTGGTCGCCTCGGAAGTGCGTACCCTCGCCCAGCGTTCGGCGGGCGCCGCCAAGGAGATCAAGGAGCTGATCCAGGACTCGGTCGGCAAGGTCGGCGAAGGCTCGCAGCTGGTGCGTCGTGCCGGCAGCACCATGGGCGAAATCGTCAGCTCCGTGCAGCGCGTGACCGACATCATGGCCGAGATCAGCGCCGCCTCGCAGGAGCAGAGCGCCGGCATCGAGCAGGTCAACCAGACCGTCACCCAGATGGACGAGACCACCCAGCAGAACGCCGCCCTGGTGGAGGAAGCCACCGCCGCCGCGCGTTCGATGGAAGAACAGGCCTCGCATCTGGCGGAAGCCGTAGCCCTGTTCCGCCTGGACGAACACGATGCCCCCGCGGTGGCGGTCAAGGTGGCGCCGGCCGTGGTGGCGGTCGCCGCCGCGGGGGGGGGGGGGCCGCCCCCCCGGGGGGGCCCCCCCCCCCCCCCCCCGCGCGCGGTTTAAAAA
>NZ_JASCOS010000252.1:0-595 GCF_029959705.1 Stenotrophomonas sp. PS02297
GATCACCGCCAGCCGGCGCAGGTGCGCCGGCAGCGGTTTCTTGCGTTCGGTGTCGAACAGGCCTTCGGCCTGCAGCCGCGCCTTGAGTTCCTCGAAGGCGCGGCGCAACGCGCCTTCGCCGGCTTCCTCCATGTGGTCCAGCACCAGCTGGTACTCGCCGCGCGCCTCGTACAGGGTCAGACGGCCGCGCGCCAGCACGCGCAGGCCTTCGCGCGGAACGAACTTCAGCCACTGGCTCTTGGGCCGGAACATCGCCGCGCGCACCTGCGCGCGTGCGTCCTTCAGGGTGAAGTACAGATGCCCCGACGAGGGCCGGCTGACGTTGCCGAGTTCGCCTTCCACCCACACCAGCGGGAACGCGCCCTCGAGCAGGTCGCGGGCGAGCGTGTTGAGCTGGCTGGGAGTGAGGACGTTGTCCATGGAGCGCGAAGGGAAACGGGAGGGCTATTGTTCCCGCGTACGGGCGGTAATGCCATGGCCGCAGATGAACCGCCGTAGGAGCGGCTTCAGCCGCGATGGGGCCTTGCACGTTGGATTTCCGGGGCGAAGGGACGGATATGCGGGCAATGCGGGAAAGCCCCATCGCGGCTGAAGC
>NZ_JASCOS010000253.1:0-397 GCF_029959705.1 Stenotrophomonas sp. PS02297
CCCCCCGGGTTAACACGGCGCTTATCAACCCCCCCCCCGCCCGCCCCCCGCGCGGGGCCCGCCCGCTTTTCGACCCCGCCCTGCCGGACAGGCAAGCGCATGGCCGGCGCCCTCGCCGCCGTGCGGGCACGCGACGCATGGCGGGGAACGGCGCGGGAGCAGCGCAGGGCGCTTCATCGCCGGCCACAGGCGACGTGTCGCCGCGCGGCCGCAGCGCACGGCGGCCCGGGAGCTGTTTTCCGTGGGCTTGGCCGGGCTGGCGCGCAGCGACGCGCCCGTCATTGCCGCGGCCGCAGAATCTCCGCGGCGCCGCCCCGGTCTGTTCCTGTTGGGCGACCGCGCCCGGCACGCCCCGCACCCCACCCTCCGGGGGGGGGGGCCGCCCCGCCCCCGGGCC
>NZ_JASCOS010000254.1:0-371 GCF_029959705.1 Stenotrophomonas sp. PS02297
TTCGTCCATCTGCACCACGGTCTGGTTGACCTGTTCGATGCCGGCGCTCTGTTCCTGCGAGGCAGCCGAGATCTCGGCCATGATGTCGGTCACCCGCTGCACCGAACTGACGATCTCGCCCATGGTGGTGCCGGCCTGGTGGACCAGCTGCGAACCTTCAGAGACCTTGTCGACCGAGGTCTCGATCAGGTCCTTGATCTCCTTGGCGGCGCCCGCCGAACGCTGGGCGAGGGTACGCACTTCCGAGGCGACCACGGCAAAGCCGCGGCCCTGCTCGCCGGCGCGTGCGGCTTCCACCGCGGCGTTCAAGGCCAGGATGTTGGTCTGGAAGGCGATGCCGTCGATGACGCTGATGATGTCGGCGATCTTCT
>NZ_JASCOS010000255.1:0-303 GCF_029959705.1 Stenotrophomonas sp. PS02297
CCCTCGCCCACGCGCAGGAACTGGCCAGCCGCCACGGCGGCGTGGCGCTGCCGCTGCCCGAACTGGAACGCCACCTGGCCGAGGCCGCCGTGGTGTTCTCGGCCACCGCCGCGCGCGAGCCGGTGATCCTGCAGCGGCAGGTCGCCGCCGCGCTGCGCGCACGCCGGCACAAGCCGAGGCGGCTGTTCGACCTGGCGGTGCCGCGCGACATCGAGGCCGGCGTGGGCGAACTGGCCGACGCCTACCTCTACACGGGCGACGACATGGAGCGCGCCGTGGAGGAAAACCGCCGCAGCCGCCGCG
>NZ_JASCOS010000256.1:0-297 GCF_029959705.1 Stenotrophomonas sp. PS02297
AGCAGGGCCGCGGCTTCGCCGTGGTCGCCAGCGAGGTGCGTACGCTGGCGCAGCGCTCGGCCGGTGCCGCCAAGGAGATCAAGGAACTGATCGAGACCTCGGTCGACAAGGTGTCCGAGGGCTCGCAACTGGTCCACCAGGCCGGCACCACCATGGGCGAGATCGTCAGCTCGGTGCAGCGGGTGACCGACATCATGGCCGAGATCTCGGCTGCCTCGCAGGAACAGAGCGCCGGCATCGAACAGGTCAACCAGACCGTGGTGCAGATGGACGAAGCCACCCAGCAGAACGCCGCGC
>NZ_JASCOS010000257.1:0-286 GCF_029959705.1 Stenotrophomonas sp. PS02297
CGTCCGAGCGGCAGGCGCGTCGTGCCGGCTGGCGGCGCTGGGGCGGCGGCGCCGCGCTGGCGGCCTCGGTCGCAGCCGTGGCCTTGTTCATGGCGCGCGGGCAGCTGCCCGGGCCGGCTGCGCCGGAAACCGTGATCGCCACCGCCGCGCAGGTTCCGGCGACCGCAGTCGTGGCCGATGCCGGCCGCGCGCCGGACGCCGGCGGCGATGCAGGACTGGCGGCTGCGGCGCCCGCCGTGGCCGTTGCCGCACTGCGGCGCGCGGATGCCCCGGCGCGCCGCGGCAG
>NZ_JASCOS010000258.1:0-255 GCF_029959705.1 Stenotrophomonas sp. PS02297
GGCGGTCTCCTTAGAGTTCCCACCATTACGTGCTGGCAACTAAGGACAAGGGTTGCGCTCGTTGCGGGACTTAACCCAACATCTCACGACACGAGCTGACGACAGCCATGCAGCACCTGTGTTCGCGCTCCCGAAGGCACCAATCCATCTCTGGAAAGTTCGCGACATGTCAAGGCCAGGTAAGGTTCTTCGCGTTGCATCGAATTAAACCACATACTCCACCGCTTGTGCGGGCCCCCGTCAATTCCTTTGAGT
>NZ_JASCOS010000259.1:0-255 GCF_029959705.1 Stenotrophomonas sp. PS02297
ACTCAAAGGAATTGACGGGGGCCCGCACAAGCGGTGGAGTATGTGGTTTAATTCGATGCAACGCGAAGAACCTTACCTGGCCTTGACATGTCGCGAACTTTCCAGAGATGGATTGGTGCCTTCGGGAACGCGAACACAGGTGCTGCATGGCTGTCGTCAGCTCGTGTCGTGAGATGTTGGGTTAAGTCCCGCAACGAGCGCAACCCTTGTCCTTAGTTGCCAGCACGTAATGGTGGGAACTCTAAGGAGACCGCC
>NZ_JASCOS010000025.1:0-38572 GCF_029959705.1 Stenotrophomonas sp. PS02297
GGCGGAGGACTTCCCGCCAGAGCCGCAGCGGGGCGTTGCCCCGCTCTACCGAACCTGCAGCCCGCGCCGCCTTGTAGCGCCGGGCAACGCCCGGCGGAGGACTTCCCGGCAGAGCCACAGCGGGGCGTTGCCCCGCTCTACCGAACCTGCAGCCCGCGCCGCCTTGTAGCGCCGGGCAACGCCCGGCGGGGGACTTCCCGGCAGAGCCGCAGCGGGGCGTTGCCCCGCTCCACGCGCGAGGTGCGGTGCGTTCTAGCGCGACAGCAGCCGCGCCAGTTCGGCGGGGGTATCGGCCAGGGAGCCGGCACCGGCGGCGGTCAGTTCCTCGCGGCCGCCGAAGCCCCACAGCACACCGACGTTGCGCATGCCGTGGTGGCGCGCGCCTTCGATGTCCATGCGCCGGTCGCCGATCATCCAGCATTGCCCGGACGCCAGCGACAGGCGCTGCAGCGCTTCGGCGATCAGCTCCGGCTTGTGGCTGCGCACGCCATCCTCGGTCGCGCCGACCACGTCCTCGAAGCAGCCGCCGAACGGCAGGTGCTCGACGATGCGCCGCGCATGCGGCTCGTTCTTGGCGGTGACCACGGCCAGGCGATGACCGGCCGCATGCAGGCCCTGCACCACCTCGCCGATGCCGGCGTAGACGTCGTGCTCCTGCCAGCCATGCCGGTCGAAGCGTTCGCGGTACAACTCCACGGCCCGCTCGACGCGCACCGCGTCGCCGAACACGGGCGCGAAGCTGGTACGCAGCGCCGGGCCGATCCACTTGCGCAGTTCGGCGTCGCCCGGCACCGGCTGGTCCATCTTCTCCAGCGCGTAAGCCACGCAGCGGGTGATGCCGACGGCCGAATCGATCAGCGTGCCATCGAGATCGAAGAACAGGACATCGCGGCTCACGAACCGCGGGCCTCCAGCGCGGCCACGGCCGGCAGGGTCTTGCCCTCCAGGAATTCCAGGAACGCGCCGCCGCCGGTGGAGATGTAGCTCACCTCGCCGGCGATGCCGTACTTGTCCACGGCCGCCAGGGTGTCGCCGCCGCCGGCGATGGAGAACGCGCTGGACGCGGCGATGGCGCGCGCCAGCGCCTCGGTGCCCTTGCCGAAGGCGTCGAACTCGAACACGCCGACCGGGCCGTTCCAGACCACGGTGCCGGCCCTGGCGATCAGTCCGGCGTACCGCGCGGCAGTCTGCGGGCCGATATCCAGGATCATGTCGTCGGCGCCAACGGCATCGACCGCCTTGATCGTGGCCGGGGCGTCAGCGGCAAATGCGCGCGCTACCACCACGTCGGTCGGCAGCGGGATTTCTGCGCCGCGCGCCCTGGCGTCGGCGTCGATCTTGCGCGCGGTGTCCAGCAGGTCGTTCTCGACCAGCGACCTGCCCACGCCGTGGCCTTCGGCGGCGATGAAGGTGTTGGCGATGCCGCCGCCGACGATCAGCTGGTCCACCTTGCCCACCAGGCTGGACAGCAGCTCCAGCTTGGTCGAGACCTTGGAGCCGGCGACGATGGCCAGCAGCGGCCGCGCCGGGTTGGCCAGCGCCTTGTCCAGCGCGTCCAGTTCGGCCATCAGCAGCGGGCCACCGGCGGCGACCGGGGCGAAACGGATCACGCCATGGGTGGAGGCCTGCGCGCGGTGCGCGGTGCCGAAGGCGTCCATCACGAACACGTCGCACAGCGCGGCGTACTTCTTCGACAGCGCTTCATCGTCGGCCTTCTCGCCGACGTTCATGCGGCAGTTCTCCAGCAGCGCGATGCTGCCCGGCGCGACCTCGACGCCATCCACCCAGTCGCGGACCAGCGGCACGTCCATGCCCAGCAGTTCGGACAGGCGCGCGGCCACCGGCGCCAGCGAATCGGCCTGGCTCCACTGCCCTTCCTGCGGGCGGCCCAGGTGCGAGGTGACCATGACCGCCGCGCCCTTCTCCAGCGCCAGCTTCAGCGTCGGCAGCGAGGCGGTGATGCGCTGTTCGGAGGTGATCCTGCTGTTGTCGTCGATCGGCACGTTGAGGTCTTGCCGGATCAGGACACGCTTGCCGGAAAGATCAAGGTCGGTCATGCGAACGATGGACATGGCAGCGCGGCTCCGCGAAGGGTGGGGAAACCGCAATTCTCGCCCGCTCCCGCAGGCGGGGCAAACCCGAGCCCTGCCACATGCCGCAATCCGGGTTTCCCAGCCGCGGCCAAACCTGCTTGAAGATGCATGCAGCGGATCTGCGGAGGCAGGGCCCGCCGCGCCGGCCTACAACGGCAGGCGATGGACGATGAAATTCACCATGTTCTCCATCGCTCCTGGATCGACATTGCCCAGGCCGACCACCACGTAGCCTGGTCCGGGCAACACCGCCAGGGCGGCGTTGGCGCCTGGCGCCCCGCCTTCATGCCCGTACTGCCGCGCCTGGCCCTCGCCGCCCACCATGAAGCCATGGCCGTACCATCCCTTGTGGTTCTGCGGCGACGTCGCCGTCGCCAGCGACGCCGGCGAAACAAGCCGGCCAGCGCGCAGAGCCTCGACGAATTTCAGCATGTCCTCGACCGTGCTGTAACCGCCACCGGCGGACGTACCCCGCCATGGCAACGTCCGGGTTTCCGGCACCCAACGGCCCTCGACCCGGGTGTAGGCCACCGCCCGCCCGGGCACCGGCGACGACTCCGGCTCCGCCCCCGTCGAATCCATGCCGGCGACACGGTAAATGTGCTCGCCGACATAGTCGTAGTACGACTGCCCGCTCACCGCCTCGATGATCGATCCGAGCAGGATGTAACCGTAGTTGGAATACCCGTCCTCGCTTCCCGGCGCGGCGCTCGACGGTTCGTTGCCGGCCAGGCTCCAATAGTCCCGCAATGTCCGCAGCGATTGCGAACGCCTCTCGAACTCCTCGCCGAAGATGTCGCCCAGCCCGCTGGTGTGGTTGAGCAGCTGCCGCACCGTGATCTTTCCTGCCACCGCCTGATCCGGATAGTCCGGCAGATGCATGGCGACGCTGTCGTCCAGCGACAGCCTGCCCGCCTCCTGCAGTTGCAGGATCGCTACCGCCGTGAACATCTTGTTCAACGACGCCAATCGAAACCGGGTCGCCCCGTCGACCCCGATCTTCCGCTCCCTGTCCGCCTGCCCACCCTGCCAGCGCAGCAGGATTTCCCCGTCCTTGGCCACGAGCAGCGCACCGGACAGCGTGTCGTCATCCCGGGCCGAATCCAGCCGCCGCCGGCTCTCGGCCAGCAGCACCGGCAACGGCAGGCGCCGCGGCTGGAATTCGGCCGGCAGTTCCATGCCCTCGAGCTGGAACCGGCTGACATCGGCCGGGCTCGCGGGATCGACCTCCAGGCTCGCCAGCACACCGCGATCGGTCGATTCGGAAAGCAGCATCGCCTGCATCGAGTGCGTGCTGCTGGATTTGATTCCCAGCAAACGGAAACGGCCCATCGCTTCGCGCAGGTCGAGATCGCGCTGGGCATCGCGGCCGCCCTTGTGATCCGCAACAAACGCCTGCAGGCCATCGCGGTCTCCGGCATTGAATGCGGCCAGCCAGAGCCCAAAAACCTGTTCGGCATGGCTGGCCGGAGCGTGTTCCCCGGCATGCGCGCCAATCGACAGACAGAGCATCAAAAATCCCAGGAGCACTCTCACGTTCGTCACACCCTCTCCGTTGGCCAGACGCAACCGCAAAGTGCAGGCACGCCATGCCGGAACCCATCGCAGGCCGCGACCGGATCCGGCCAGCGTCCTGGTCGATCTATCGCGGCGGCCTGCCGCGCAGCAGGCTCACCGCGAAGCCGGCCACGGCCAGCGCGCCGGCCACCAGTACCGCCCACAGCACCAGGTTCTTCCAGTCGCGCACCGGCGCCGCCGGCACGTAGGCCTTGTTGCCGGCACGCTGCACGCCCTCGCCGAGGCTGGCCGGCGCCGGTTGCCACTGCGCGCCATTGCGCGCGCGCAGGGCGGCCAGCATCGGCTCCAGATTCGTCTCGCGCACGCCGGTCCGCGCACTGCCGGCCACCAGCAGGTACGGCGCGCGACCCTGCGCCAGGAACACCACGCTGCCTGGCCGGTAGCCCAGCTTCAAGGCCGGCGCCGGCGTGCCGGCCACCGCCGGCTCGGCCTGCAGCTGCCAGTCGCGGTCGCTGGTTTCCCGCCCCAGTTCCAGCGGCGCCGAGGTCTGCCGGCGTTCGCCTTCCTGCAGCGTCCAGGTGTTCCAGCCGCTGGCGCGCGCCTGCCAGGCCTGTGCGGCATCGGCCACCTTGCGGTCGGCGTCGCTGCTGGAAACATTCCACGACACCGCGGTGTTTGCCGGCATCGCCACGTCCAGCCGCTGCACCGGGAAACGCCCCTGCATCCGGTAACGGAAACGGGCCGGCGCATTGGTGTCGGGCGCGGAGGCGGCCAGCTCGATCCACTGCCAGTCGTTCGTGCCCGCGTCGCCGGCCAGTTCGCCCCGCAGCGCGCGCAGCGGCGGCGCTCCTTCGCGCTGCAGCGGCACCAGGCGCAGATAACGCAGCGTCGTGGACAGCGCGACGCGGTCGCTGCTCAGCTGCCGTCCCTGGTTGCGCAGGCGCACCAGCCGCACTTCCGGGTCGAGCACCTGCCAACGGCGCAGGTCCTCGCTGCCTTCCAGCCGATAGCCCAGGTCCAGCGCCGTCGGTTCGCCTTCCCATTCCACGCGCAACGCCTGCACCCGCCCGGCCTGCCGGCCGAGGTCTACCAGCCATGACGGATCGCTCCTGGCCGCGCCCGCCGCACCCGGCGAATTGCGCACCGAGACCACGTTGCCGCCGGCATCGCGCTGCACCACCACGCTCAGGTCCCCGCCCGCCGTCGTGGCGGCGCTGGCGGGCAAGGCGAACCAGTCCAGCGTCACCTGCCGCGCCGGCCCGGCGGTCGGCGTGGCCGCGGCCTGCACCGCACTGGCCATCGGCGTGCCGTCGGCGTCGATCACCTGCACATCGCGCAGGTCGCGCCAGTACGCGACGCGGTAGACCCCCTCATCCAGCACGACGCGGTAGGCGCCGGCGTCGCCCTGGGCCAGCTGCAGCGGCCATTGCGCCGCGAAATCGTCGGCGGCCTGCGCCGTCAGTGGCAACAGCGCCATCCACCACAGACGCTTGATCATGCGGAAGCTTCCTCTCGTTGCGTAGCGTTGCCGCTCTTGCGCGGCGGCGCCGGGGCTAGCCAGCCAACCAGCGTGCACAACAGTCCATAGGCGATGAAAGCGCCGATGCCCAGCAGGTCGCCGAGGTTGCTGCGGTCGATCAGCAGCAGCTTGGCCAGCACCACGGCCATCAGGATCGCGCCGGCCAGCCACAGCCCCCATTGCCCGCGCCGCGAGCCGCTCACCCAGCCGATCACGCCAAGCAGGCTCCACACCACGGTCAGGCTGGTCTGCGCCAGGCTGGTGTCGATCAAGCGGCCGTCCCAGCCGATGCCGCCCCAGTGGTGCACGGCGCGCAGGGTGATGGTGCTGACCAGCACCAACGCCGCCAGCGGCAGCAGGCCCAGGCGCAGCCTGGCCAGGCGCGGGTACGCGTCGGCGGACCACAGGCACATCGCCGCCAGCAGCAGCGCGGCCAGCTGCGCCAGGTCCAGCGGGTTGAGCAGCGCGATCCATGGCAGCGGCGCCGCGGCGCCGGCGCTGGCCAGCGACACCAGCCACCACAGGCCCAGCACGGCGAAGGTCGCCGCCTGCAGGATCGGCCGGTAGCGGTCGAAGGCCACGCCCAGCGGCCGCGCCAGCCAGTGCCAGCGGCGGAGCGACAGCGCCGCCAGCAGCAGCCACGGCAGCGCCAGCAGCATGCCGACCCAGCCGCCGGCCAGTTCGAAACGCTTGCCCAGGTGCCAGGACAGCAGCGACAACACCGTCGGCCACAGCAGCCACCAGGCCAGCTGCGCGGGGCCGGCGATGGCATCGCCCGCCGAACGCAGGCACAGCAGGCTGCGCACGCCCAGTGCGGCGAACAGCGGCCAGGCCCAGGCGCCATGGCCGGCGAACGGCTGGCCATGCTCGGCCACCTGCATGAAGGCCAGCGGGAACGCCAGTACGAAGCCGCCCAGGGTAGTCAGCGACAGCGCCAGTGCCGGACGCCGCCGGTGCACCTCGGCCGCCAGCCAGCCGGTGACGCCCAGCAGCAGCAGCATGCCGTGCAGGACGCTGCGCGGCTCCACGAAACGCGCGATCTCGGTGCCGGCGTTGCCCAGCCACCAGGCCAGGGCCCAGGCGTAGGCGATCACCGCCACCGGCCGGTTGCCCGCACCGCGGTACAGCCAGGCGCTGGCGAAGGCGGCCAATGCGATCAGCAGCGCGCCCATGAAGACCGCATTGGCGACGGCGAACTCCACGCCGCCACGGAGGGCATGGGCGCCGTCGATGCCCACCGCCAGCGCGAACGCCGCCGCCAGCTGCAGGCCGATGCCGGTCCAGCGCGCCAGCCGGCGCTGCTGCACCAGGCCCAGCCAGACCAGGCCGGCGCCTTCCAGCGCGAACACCGAAGCGGTGGCCTTGGCCGACAGCGCCAGCGGCACCGCCAGCGTGGCGAAACCCAACGCGAGGATGGCGTAGCCCTGCGCCAGCAGATGCAGGCGCTCGCGCCCCAGCAGCGCGCGCGCCAGTACCACGTAGAGCAGGGCCACGCCGAGTGCGCATAGCGCCAGCGGCATGCGCTCGCCCTGCAGCAGCCCGGCCTGCAGCGAGAACGCCACCAGCGGCGTGCCGAACAGCAGGCAACCGTCGATGCGCGCGCCGCCCGGCGTCGCCGCCCGGCGCGCATACAGCAGCGGCAGCAGCAGGTAGAACGCGAAGAACAACAGCAGGAACGGCTCGGTGCTGGCGAACTTGGCCGGCGTGTAGTCCAGCACGCCCCAGAGCGTGCCGATGCCCCAGGTGAAGGCGAAGCCGAGCAGGTTGAGGATGCGCCACGGCCGCACCCAGGCGATGGCGAAGATGCCGGCGTTGAGCAGGGCGTAGTACGAGAACAGGGCGACGTGGTTGCCGCCGCCGTCGGACAGCCAGACCGGCGCCATGAACCCGGCCAGCACGCCGAGGATGGCCAGCGTGCGCGACTCCTGCAGCACTGCCATCACGCACAGCCCGGCGATCAGCACCACGCTGACCGCGAACGCCGGCCCGGGGTCGAGCACGCCGTAGTTCCTGGTCGCGGCGAACACGGTCAACAGCAGCACGCCGATGGCGCCGCCCTGCAGGGCCAGGGCGAAGGCGCGATGGCTCTCGCGCTTGCGCCAGGCGAACACCAGCCCGGCCAGCGCGGCCGCGCTGATGCCGGCCAGGCGCAGCTCGATCGGCAGGCGCAGCCAGCCCTGGTCGCTGACGTACTTGAGCAGCGCCGCCACACCGGCCAACAGCACCAGCATGCCGACCTTGACCGGTACGTTGCCGCTGGTGAACCACTGTTTGACGCGTTCCACGCCGCGCTCGATGACGTTCGGCCCGGCCGGCGCCGCCGGTTCCGGCCCGCGCGCGGGTGCGCTGTGGACCGACGGCGGTGGAACCGGCTCCGGCAGAGGCCGCAGCACGGGCACGACGACGGGCCGCACCGGCTCAGCGGCCTCCCGCACGGGCCCAGGCCCGGGAACGATGGGCGAAGGCTCGAACGCCTCCCTCTCCGATATGGGTTCCTGCCCTGCAGATGGCCGGTTCTCCTCGGCCGCAGGCGCGTCCGTCCACCCTTGTCGCGCGAGCGAAGCTTCCAGCGCGGCCACGCGCCGCTTGAGCGAGGACACCGATACCAAGGCCATGACCAGCAGCACCGGTACCGCCAACGCCACTGCCACCACCAGCAATCCCAAGAGCACAAACGCGCCGCCGTCCATTCCTCATCCTTGTCACCGGGAGGTGCGGCACCACCTTATCCACGCTCCGCGGAAACGCAAGATATCCATGACGCTGGATGGCGCCTGGCGGAGCCCGGTCGGTAATGCCCCAGCGGGGCTTTGCCCCGCTCTACAAAACGCGGATCGCGGCGGCTCTGTAGCGCCGGGCGACGCCCGGCGGGGCCTGCCCGCGAAAGCCCCAGCGGGGCGATGCCCCGCTCTACGAAACGCGGATCGCGGCGGCTCTGCAGCGCCGGGCGGCGCCCGGCGGGGCCTGGCCGCGAAAGCCCCAGCGGGGCGATGCCCCGCTCTACGAAACGCGGATCGCGGCGGCTCTGTAGCGCCGGGCAACGCCCGGCGGGGCTTGACCGGTAATGCCCCAGCGGGGCGATGCCCCGCCCTACAAAAGGCGGATCTCGACGGCTCTGTAGCGCCGGGCAACGCCCGGCGGGGCTTGCCCGGCAATGCCCCAGCGGGGCGATGCCCCGCCCTACGAAAGGCGAATTACAGCCGCGGTACGGGGGCAAAAAGAAGGGCGCCATCGGCGCCCTTCCTTCAACCAAACGCAACGGGCCGATCAGGCCGCGATCACGCGCACCATTTCCAGGCACTTGTTGGAATAGCCCCACTCGTTGTCGTACCAGCTGACCAGCTTGACGAAAGTCGAGTCCAGCGCGATGCCGGCTTCGGCGTCGAACACGGAGGTGTGGGTCTCGCCGCGGAAATCGGTGGCCACGACCTTGTCCTCGGTGTAGCCCAGCACGCCCTTCAGCGCGCCTTCGCTCTGCGCCTTCACTTCGGCGCAGATCTCGGCGTAGGTCGCCGGCTTCTCCAGCTCGACGGTCAGGTCGACCACCGACACGTCCGAGGTCGGCACGCGGAAGCTCATGCCGGTCAGCTTCTTGTTGAGTTCCGGAATCACCACGCCCACGGCCTTGGCCGCGCCGGTGGAGGACGGAATGATGTTCTCCAGGATGCCGCGGCCGCCGCGCCAGTCCTTGTTGGAGGGGCCGTCGACGGTCTTCTGGGTCGCGGTGGCGGCGTGCACGGTGGTCATCAGGCCGCGCTTGATGCCCCACTTGTCGTTGATGACCTTGGCCAGCGGGGCCAGGCAGTTGGTGGTGCACGAGGCGTTGGAGATGATCGCCTGGCCGGCGTAGGTCTTGTGGTTGACGCCGAACACGAACATCGGCGTGTCGTCCTTGGACGGGGCCGACAGCAGCACCTTCTTGGCGCCGGCATCGATGTGCTTCTGCGCGCTGGCCTTGTCCAGGAACAGGCCGGTGGATTCGATCACCACGTCCACGCCCACCTCGTCCCACTTCAGGTTGGCCGGATCGCGCTCCTGGGTCAGGCGGATCTTCCTGCCATTGACCAGCAGGTGGCCGCCGTCGACGGCCACGTCGGCCTTGAAGCGGCCGTGCACGGAGTCGTACTTGAGCATGTAGGCCAGGTAGTCCGGCTCCAGCAGATCGTTGATGGCAACGATCTCGATGTCGTTGCCGAAGTTCAACACCGCCGAACGCAGCACATTGCGTCCGATGCGACCGAAACCGTTGATGCCGACCTTGATTGCCATGTTCACGAACTCCTGCGGCCGCAGACTGCTGCGGCGGGGGTGGAAAGGGACCGGCATTGTAGCAGCCGGGCCCGTCTGGCTGGCCCGGGCCCCGCTACGCCGCACATGACGAAAGCGGCACCGCGACATGGGCAAAACCATGAACGCACTCTGAGCGCGGACATCCGTTTGATCCGGATCAAGGCGGGCACCAGGCACGCGGCGGAGACTGGCCACATCCTCACCAAGCAATGGAAACGCACCATGCGCAAGACCCCCGCCCTGCTGCTGTCCAGCCTCGCCGCCGCCCTGACGCTGGCCGCCTCCCCCGCCATGGCGCAGTCCAAGGGCGACTGGACCCTGGGCGTCGGCGTGCACAACGTCGATCCCAAGTCCAGCGCAGGCGACCTCAACGGCTCGGCCCTGGGCCTGGGCGCCCTGCCGACCAAGGTGGACAGCAGCGTGCGTCCGACCGTGACGTTCGAGTACTTCGTCGCCGACAACGTGGGCCTGGAAGTGCTGGCCGCGCTGCCGTTCCAGCACGACATCAGCATCGACGGCGTGGGCAAGGTCGGCCGCACCAAGCAGCTGCCGCCGGTGGTCTCGCTGCAGTACCACTTCGCCAACAGCAGCAAGGTCACCCCGTTCGTCGGCCTGGGCGTGAACTACACCAAGTTCTTCAGCACCGACAGCAAGGGCGCGCTGACCGGCACCAAGCTCAAGCTGGAAGACTCGTGGGGCCTGGCCGCGCATGCAGGCCTGGACTTCGCGCTGACCGAAAAGGACGCGCTGCGCGTGGACCTGCGCTGGGCCGACATCGACACCAAGGTCAAGGTGAACGGCAACAAGCTCGGCACCGCCAACATCGACCCGCTGGTGTACGGCGTGGCCTACGTCCGCAAGTTCTGACCCGGCCTTCCCCCGGTACCGCGGGGGAAGCAGGTTCCCAGGGCCTGTTCATGACCCGTCGCGAGCCAAGCGCGGCGGGATCATGGGCAGGCCCGCCACTTTCGGCACATGGCCGGAACGGTGCGGCGGCTAGAATGCCGCGATGAAAATCCGCGCCCGCATTCCCTCTGTCCTTTCCGGCATCGTCCTGGCTGCATCCACCCTGGTGTCCACACCGGCGTTCGCCTGGGGCGCGCAGGGCCACCGCCTGGTCGCGCGCCTCGCCGAAGCGCGCCTGGATCCCGCCGCGAAGGCGGAAGTGGACCGCCTGCTCGCCACCGAGCCCGGCGACACCCTGGCCAACATCGCCCCCTGGGCCGACCAGCTGCGCGCCGAAGACCCCGACCTGGGCAAGCGCTCGGCCGGCTGGCACTACGTCAACATGGCCGAGGACGGCTGCGTCTACGACCCGCCGAAGCATTGCCGCGATGGCGACTGCGTGATCGAGGCGCTGAAGGCGCAGAGCGCGCGCCTGGCCGACCGCAGCCTTTCCGATGCCGAGCGCCTGCAGGCGCTCAAGTTCGTCGTGCACCTGGTCGGCGACATGCACCAGCCGATGCATGCCGGCTACGGCCACGACAAGGGCGGCAACACCTACCAGCTGCAGTTCAACGAGCGCGGCACCAACCTGCACTCGCTGTGGGACAGCGGCATGTTCTATGCGCTGCAGCTGGACGACGACCAGTACCTGCAGCGCCTGCAGGCGCTGCCGGCCCCCACCGGCATCGGCGCACCGCAGCTGCAGCGCGATGCCACGGCATGGGCAGAGCAGAGCTGCCGCATCGCCACGCGCGAAGGCGTCTACCCGCAGGGGCACAAGGTCGACGAAGCCTATGCCAGCGTCTGGCGCCCGGTCGCCGAGGCACAGCTGCGCCTGGCCGGCGAACGGCTGGCGGCGCTGTTGAACGAGTTGCTGGATACCCCGCAGAAGCCCCACTGACGCCGCGGCGCCGGGCATCGCCCGGCCGGGGTTTCATCGACGCAGCTCCTGCGGGGCGATGCCCCGCTCTATGGGGATGCCGCGCACCGCAGGCTTACTGCGGTGCGCTGCCGACCCGCACGCGCGCCTGTCCCTGCACGATCTCGAACGTGAACGCATAGGGCAGCGTCACCGGCACCTCCTCCACCCGCGCGGCACCGGCGCAGTCGCCCGCTGCGATCGGGGCGGTACCGGGGGCGAAGTGGCAGATCGCCGCCGGCGCGAAGCGCCATCGCCGCACGGCATCGCCCGCGGCCTGCAGCAGCGGACCGTTGTCCGCGTCGCCGCCAGCACCGCACTGGCTGTGCGCCAGCAGCGGGAAACTGCGCTGCACCTGTCCCTGCTCGTCGACGACGACATTCAGGCACACCGTCACCGGCGGCAGCGACTGCCGGCCCTGCAGGGCCGGCAGTTCCGGCGGCGGCGCATGCACCGGCTCGGGCATGCGGAAGACTTCACGCGCCGACAGTGCATACGGCTGTATCTCCCCGCCCTGCCCACCGCCGCTCTCCGCCACAAGCAGGCGCTGGCCGATGTTGTAGCTGCTGTCCGCGACGTCTTCGGTGGCGGCGGGGCGCGTCGCGCAGCCGGTCGCCACCAGCAGCAGGCACAACGCGCACAACGGAACCGCTGCCGGCTGGTGCCGCATCAGGAAGTGCTCTCCTCGGTCGTGGTGGTCGTTTCGTCCATCGCGAAGCGCACCGGCACGCGCACCTGGCCGGCAACGGCCTTGCCATCCTTGTAGGCCGGAACGAACTTCCACTGACGGGCCGCGTCCATCGCCGCTTCATCCAGATCCGCATGTCCCGAACTGCGATCGACCACCACGCCTGTGGCCGTTCCATCGGCCGCGACATCGACTTTCAGCACCACCTCGCCGGTGTTCATGCTCGGCGGATAGCGCGGCGGCGGCATGTCGGCGAATCCCGGCGTGCGCGCCGGCGCATCCGCCGGCTCCACGCCAACGCGCGCCCGCGCCGCAGAATCCTGGACGGCGGCCATGGCGCCGGCCTGCATGCCGAGGTCGGCAACGACCGCTTCCATCTTGAACAATGAATCTCCGTCCTTCGTCCTGGCATGCATGCGCGCAGTACCGTCGATCTCCACCACCAGCCGCGGCGCCGTGATGATCAGCCTGCCTTCGCGGAGGGTGCCGGACAGCGCGACGTGTGCGGCGTCCAGCGGCTCCACCTTGAACTCGCCCGTCCACGTGTGGCCAGCCGGCGTCTCCATGGAGAACGCGAACGGCTTGCCCGCATGCTCACGCACTTCGAAATCGCGCGCCTGGCCATCCACCTCCAGCCGCAGCTTCACGCTGTAATAGGCGGCATCCGCGCCGCTCTTCTGCACCTGCGCCGGCTGCGCGGCCCAGGCCGCATAGCCCAGGCCCGACGACAACCCCAGCGACAACAACACCATCGCGAGCCACTGCTTTTTTCCCGGCACCGGACGCTTCAACATGGCGATACGCTCCTTCAACGGATGAGGGTGTTGCCAGTGACAGCCCACCGGCAGCGGTGACAGCGCCAGCCCGGTCTTGAGCATGGCGTTGCCATAACTGCGGCGTGCGCCACCGCCCTGGGCGATGACGCGCTCGTCGCAGGAAAGTTCCTGATCCTCGCGGCAGCGGCGCACCGCCAACGGCAGCAGCGGGTTGAACCAGTGCAGGCATTGCATCGCCGCCAGCAGCGCGTTGACCACGGTGTCGCCGCGGCGCAGATGCACCTGTTCGTGCAACAGCACGAGCTGCCGCTCGCCGGTGGTATAGCGATGCTCGAAATCCGCCGGCAGCACGATGCGCGGCCGCCACAGGCCGACGACCGCCGGCAGGCCCGCGCTGCCGCGCGCCTGCCAGATGCCATCCTCGCGGCGCCGCAGCGGCCCCAGCCCGCGCACGAAATGGCGCTGCTGGTACCGCAGCCGCGCCGCCATCGCCAGCGCACCGGCCAGCCAGGCCGCGACCAGCAGCAACGGCCAGGGCAATGCCGGCAGGCCCGCTCCGGCCGTGGAGGCGGCCACCGGCATCGCCGCGTCGATGGCCATCATCGGCAGCACCGCCATGCGCGGTGCCGGCAGCAGCACGCCCAGCAGCGCAGCCGGGACCGCCAGCCACAGCAGATAGGCCGCGCTGGCACCCAGCCAGCGCCGCACCACGCCGCGCAGCATCAGCACCATGGCCATCGCCATGCCGCCGGCCAGCGCGGTCGCCAGCAAGGCACGCATGAAGTCAGGGCTGGTCATCGTCGAGCTCCTCCAGCAGCCGGCGCAGTTCGGCCACGTCGTCGCGGCTCAGCTTCCGGTGCTGGCTGAAATGCGCCACCAGCGGCGCGACGCGCCCTTCGAACAGGCGCTCGAGCAGGCTGCTGCTCTCCTCCAGCAGCCATGCGTCGCGCTGCACCAGCGGCGCGTACAGATAGCGCCGGCCCTCCTTCGCCGCACTGATCGCGCCCTTGTTGAGCAGGCGGTTGAGCAGGGTCTTGATGGTGGCCTCGGCCCAGTCGTTGCGCCCGGCCAGGCGCGCCATCACGTCCTCGGCGGCAAGCGGATGCGCCTCCCACAGGACCTCCATCACCACCGCTTCGGCTTCGCTGATCCGGATCATCGTTTACGCTCGTAATTTTTATCGATTACATGAGTAAACGGAGCGTCTGTCAAGCGTCCCGACCGGGGCTTCATCGCCCGGATGCTGTAATGCGGCCTTCCTGGAACAACGCACCTGCCATGCCCGACCATGTGACCGATCCCGATGCCGCCGCGGCGTGGCTGCTGGCCCGTGTCGAAGGGCCGCTGCGCATCGGCGCGCCGCTGGCGCTGGGAAAACCACACCGGCTGCTCAATGCGCTGTATGCCCGGATCGAGCGGGATCCTTCGCGCCCACTGCAGCTGTACACCGCGCTTTCGCTCGACCCGCCCCACGCCCGCGGTAATGACCTACAGGCGCGCTTCCTGCGCCCGTTCGTCGAGCGACACTTCGGCGCCGACTTTCCGCGCCTGGCCTACGCGCAGGCGGTCGCGCGCGACGCCCTGCCCGCGCATGTGCAGGTGGAAGAGTTCTACATGCAGTCCGGCGCGCTGCTTGGCTCTTCGCAGGCGCAGCGCGCCTATACCAGCCTCAACTACACCCAGGCCGCCGACGCGGTGGCGCAGCGCGCGCCGCACGCCATCGTGCAGAAGGTGGCCGCGTGCGAAGGCAGCGCGCGGCTGTCGCTGTCCTGCAACAACGACATCACCCAGGACACGCTCGACGCCATCGCCGCGCGCGGCCTGCCGCGCCCGCTGCTGATCGCCGAGATCGATCCGGAACTGCCGTGGCTGGGCGGCACCGCCACGGTGGACGCGGCGTTCTTCGACCTGGTGCTCACCCCGCCCGGCCCGTATCCGAAACTGTTCGGCCTGCCCCGGCAACCGGTCAGCGATGCCGACTACGCCATCGGCCTGTACGCCAGCGCGCTGGTGCGCGACGGTGGCACCCTGCAGATCGGCATCGGCGCGCTGGCCGACGCGCTCAGCCATGCGCTGGTGCTGCGCCATACCGACAACGTCCGCTACCGCCAGATCCTGCGCGCACTCGACCCGACACTGGAGGACCACCCGCTGGTGCGCGAGATCGGCGGACTGGAGCCGTTCGCGACCGGCCTGTTCGGTTGCAGCGAAATGCTCAACGAGGGCTTCCGCAAGCTGGTGCAGAGCGGCGTGATCCGCCGCAAGGTGCACGACGACCTGGGGCTGATGCAGCGCCTGGCCAACGGCAGCGCCTACACCGCCGACCATGCGCGGCTGGCCGAGGAAGGACAATACCTGCACGGCGCGTTCTATCTCGGCTCGCCGGCGTTCTACGACTGGCTGCGGCACCTGCCGGAGGACGAGCGCCGCGCCATCGGCATGCGCCGCATCAGCGAGATCAACCAGATCTACGGCGGCGACGAGACCCTGCAGCGGCTGCAGCGCCGCCAGGCGCGCTTCTTCAACTCCTGCATGATGGCCACCGCGCTCGGCGCGGCGGTGTCCGACGCGCTGGAGGATGGCCGCGTGGTGTCCGGCGTCGGCGGCCAGCACGACTTCGTGGCGATGGCGCACGCGCTGCCGGATGCGCGCAGCGTCCTCATGTTCCGCGCCCTGCGCGAAGGTGCCGGGAACCCGCGTTCCAACATCCGCTGGAACTACGGCCACACCACCATTCCCCGCCACCTGCGCGACCTCTTCATCGACGAATACGGCATCGCCGACCTGCGCGGCATGACCGACGAGGACTGCGTGATCGCGATGGCCGGCATCACCGACGCCGCCTTCCAGGCGCCCCTGCTGGAACAGGCGAAGGCGGCGAAGAAACTGGAGCGCGGCTTCAGCGCGCCCGCCCACTGGCAGCGCAACCGCGCCGGTGTGCGGGCCGCCGCGCTGGCGCCGTTCCGCCGCGACGGCAGCCTGCCCGACTACCCGCTGGGCAGCGATTTCACCCCGGTCGAACAGGATCTGCTGCGCGCGCTGACCTGGTTGAAGGCCAGCACCGGCAGCGTCGGCGGCAAGCTGCGCACCGTGTTCGCCGCCCTGTTGCAGCGCGCCGGCGACAACGACGCCATGTACCTGCAGCGCATGGAACTGGAGCGGCCGGCGGGTTTCAGCGAGTGGCTCGACGCGCGCCTGCTGCGCCTGGCACTGGCGCGCACGGCGCGGGCCTGAGCACCGACGCTCAGGCGCCCGCGGCGTCCGGATCGTGCTGCAGGATGTTCACCAGCTTGCCGAACGGATCGCGCACGAAGAAGCGGCGCACGCCCCATGGTTCGCGCGCCGGCCCGTATTCGATGGCGATGCCGGCGGCGCGGATGCGCGCGAGCGCTTCGGCCAGATCGTCGACCTCCACCGACAGATCCGGCACCGGCGTCCCCGATCCGCCCTCGACGGCGAAACTCAACTGCGGGATCATGCGCGACGCTGCCGCATAGGTGCGGATCCAGCCATGATCCATGACCGGCTCCAGCCCGAGGATCGCGTGGTAGAACGCGTCGGCCGCGGCCGGTTCGCCGGTATGGATGTTGGCGACGATGCGCTTCACTTTCATCGGATTCTCCACGGTGCGCGCTATTGCCCCGCAGGCGGCTCCCACAGCTCGACCTTGTTGCCTTCCGGGTCGATGACCCAGCCGAACTTGCCCTGCTCCGAGGTTTCGGTTCCGTCCACGACGTTGCAGCCTTCGGCACGTAGCACCGGCAGCAGCGCATCGAGATCGGCGACGCGGAAGTTGATCATGAACGAGGCGGTGCCCGGCGCCATGTAGGTCGTGTCGGCGGCGAACGGGCTCCAGATCGTCATGCCCGGCGCACTGCCCTCGCCGCCCCACGGGAAGACCGCGCCATTCCAGCCGGCGACATCGAGCCCGAGATGATCGCGATACCAGGCCGCCAGTGCGGCCGGGTCCTTCGCCTTGAAGAAGATGCCGCCGATGCCGGTCACGCGTTTCATTGTTGGTCTCCGGATGGCCCCCATGCAGGCAGCCTGGATCGGAAACCCACGATGGGCTTCCGGCATCGGGATGCTCGCATGCCCGGAACAAGGGAACCAGCGCGCCCAGGAAGAAGTGCTTCCCGACTTGATCGCAAAGAAAGCGGCGCGCAAGGCCGCCGGCATATGCAGCTCTGTAGCACCGGGCACCGCCCGGCGAGGCTTTCCTAGTGAGGCCTCAGCGGGGCGTTGCCCCGCTCTACATGGGGGGTGAAGTCGCGGTGACTCTGTAGCGCCGGGCACCGCCCGGCGGGGCTTGGCCGACAATGCCCCCAGCGGGGCGCTGCCCCGCTCTACAGGCCAGGTGGTGATAGGCCGACAAGGAAAAGGCCGGGGAATCCCCGGCCTTTTCCGCTTCGCAACGCTTTCGCGCGTTACTTGGCCAGCTGCGCCCTGGCTGCGGCGACCACCGCTTCGGTGGTGATGCCGAAGTGCTGGTAAAGCTTGTCGGCCGGGGCCGAGGCACCGAAGGTATCCAGGCCGATCACCGCGCCGTCCAGGCCCACGTACTGGCGCCAGAAACCGGTGACGCCGGCCTCCACCGCCACGCGGGCACGCACGGCATTGGGCAGCACCGATTCGCGGTAGGCCGCGTCCTGGCGGTCGAACACGTTGGTGGACGGCATCGACACCACGCGGGTCTTGATGCCGGCCGCGTCCAGCTCGGCCTTGGCGGCCATGGCCAGGCCCACTTCCGAGCCGGTGCCGATCAGGATCACGTCCGGCGTGCCGGCGGCATCGGCCAGCACGTAGCCGCCGCGCTCGATCTGCTTGACCTGCTCGGCGCTGCGCTGCTGCGGCGCCAGGTTCTGGCGGCTGAAGATCAGGCAGCTCGGGTTGTCCCTGCGCAGGATCGCCGCCTTCCAGCTCACCGCCGATTCGGCGGCATCGCACGGACGCCACACATCGTTGTTGGGGATGTAGCGCAGCGAGGAGACGTGCTCGACCGGCTGGTGGGTCGGGCCGTCCTCGCCCAGGCCGATGGAGTCGTGGGTGAACACGTGGATGACCTGCGCCGGGATCAGCGCGCTCATGCGCAGCGCGTTGCGGGCATAGTCGCTGAACACCAGGAAGGTGGCGTCGAACGGCAGGAAACCACCGTGCAGGGCCAAGCCGTTGGCGATGGCGCTCATGCCGAACTCGCGCACGCCGTAGTGCACGTAGTTGGCCTGCGGGTCGTCGCCGACCACGGTATGCGCGCCCTTCCACAGGGTCAGGTTGGAACCGGCCAGATCGGCCGAGCCGCCGATGATTTCCGGCAGCAGCGGTGCGAAGGCCTGGATGGCGTTCTGCGAGGCCTTGCGCGAGGCGATGTTCGGCGCTTCGGCCTGCACCTGGGCGATGTAGGCATCGGCCTGGGCAATGAAGTCGGCCGGCAGCTCGCCGTGCGAGCGGCGGGTCAGCTCCTCGGCTTCGGCCGGGAACTGCGCGGCGTACTTGTCGAACAGCTGCTCCCACTCGGCCTGGCGCAGGGTGCCGGTGCCGCCGGCGCGCCAGCCGGCGTAGATCTCTTCCGGGATCTCGAACGGGCCATACGGCCAGTCCAGCGCCTTGCGGGTGGCTTCCAGCTCGTCCTTGCCCAGCGGTGCGCCGTGGCTGGACTCCTGGCCGGCCTTGTTCGGCGAGCCGAAACCAATGGTGGTCTTGCAGCAGATCAGGGTCGGCTTGTCGAACTGCGACAGCGCCGCGTCGATGCCGGCCTTGATGCTTTCCGGATCATGGCCGTCGACGCCGCGCACCACGTTCCAGCCGTAGGACTCGAAGCGCGCCGGGGTGTCGTCGGTGAACCAGCCTTCCACTTCACCGTCGATGGAGATGTTGTTGTCGTCCCAGAAGCAGACCAGCTTGCCCAGGCCCCAGGTGCCGGCCAGCGAGGCGGCTTCGTGGGAGATGCCTTCCATCAGGCAGCCGTCGCCCATGAACACCCAGGTGCGGTGGTCGACGACTTCGAATTCGGGGCGGTTGTAGCGCTGCGACAGCAGCTTCTCGGCCAGCGCGAAACCCACGGCGTTGGCCAGGCCCTGGCCCAGCGGGCCGGTGGTGGTTTCCACGCCCGGGGTTTCATGGCGCTCCGGGTGGCCCGCGGTCTTGCTGCCGAGCTGGCGGAAGGCCTTGAGCTGCTCGATCGGCAGGTCGTAGCCGCTCAGGTGCAGCAGCGCGTACTGCAGCATCGAACCATGGCCGTTGGACAGCACGAAGCGGTCGCGGTTGAACCACTTCGGGTTGTTCGGATTGTGGCGGAGATAGTCGTTCCAGAGCACTTCGGCGATGTCGGCCATGCCCATCGGCATGCCGGGGTGGCCGGAGTTGGCGGCTTGCACCGCATCGGCGGCGAGGAAACGGATGGCGTTCGCCAACTGGCGGCGGGTGGGCTGCGTCATGGTTCGTCGGGTCGGGAGGCTCCCGCGGAGCTGCGGGCGGCCCATTGTCCCACAGAGCACCGGGCAGGTCAGGCCATGTCCGCCTGCGGCACAGGCAAGCCGCGCCTGTTTCCGGAACGGCGAAGGCTGCCCAAGGGCGGCCTTCGCGCGGCTCCGGCTTGCGGCCGGCTCAATGATGGCCGGCGTTGTCCGGAACTTCCGGCACCTCGTCGTCGGTCACGCCGCTGCGGTGCGAGACCACCACGGCGGTGGCCAGGTCGCCGGTGACGTTGAGCGAGGTGCGGCACATGTCCAGGAACGTGTTGACGCCCAGGATGATGCCGATGCCTTCGGGCTTGATGCCGATGATGCCGCAGATCATCGCGATCACCGGCAGCGAGCCGGACGGGATGCCGGCGGTGCCGATGCCGCCGAGGATGCACAGCAGCAGCACCATCAGCTGCTGCGGCATGCCCAGGTGCAGGCCATAGACCTGCGCCAGGAACAATACGGTGATGCCCTCGAACAGCGCGGTGCCGTGGTGGTTGGCCGAGGCGCCGACGGTCAGCACGAAACGCGAGACCTTGCGCGGCAGCTTCAGATTCTCCTCGGCCACGCGCAGGGTCACCGGCAGGGTCGCCGACGAGGAGGCGGTGGCGAAGGCGGTCAGCGTGGCTTCCTGGGTACCGCGGAAGAAGGTGCGCACCGGCATTCCGCCGAGCAGCCGCACCCACAGCGGCAGGACCACGAAGCCATGGATCGCCAGCGCGAGCAGTACGGTGACCACGAACCACATCAGGCTCTGGATCACGTCCCAGCCCAGCCGTGCGGTCAGGTTGAACATGAAGGCCGCCACCGCGAACGGCGCCAGCTTGATGAACATGCCGATCAGGTGCATGCACACCTCGAACAGGCCCTGCACGGCGTTCTTGAACGCGGTGGTGCCGGCGGTCGGCTTCATCACCAGGCCGATGCCGATCATCAGCGCGAAGAACACGATGCCCAGCTTCTTGCTGTCGTCGCCCATCGCATTGACGATGTTGTGCGGCACGATGTTGACCAGCAGGTCCATCAGCCGCAGTTCGTTGCCCTTGCTGATGATCTCGCCGGTCTTGGCGTTGCTCATCGCCTGCTCGACCAGAGCCGGGTCCATGTGCGTGCCCGGCTGCAGCAGGTTGACGCAGAGCAGGCCGATGCCGACCGCCAGCGCGGTCACCACCGCGGTGTAGTTCAGCGTTTTCCAGCCCAGGCGGCCCAGCGAGGCGATGTCGCCCAGCTCGGCCACGCCCAGCACCAGCGCCGAGAACATCAGCGGCACCACCAGCATGAACAGCAGGTTGAGGAAGATCTGCCCGAATGGCTGGGTGACGTAGTCGATGGTGGTCTTCACCCAGGCCGCGTCGGCCGCGGTGGCGTGTGCGACCAGGCCCACGATCGTGCCCAGCATGAACCCAAGCAGCACCTTGATGTGCAACGGCATGGAGGGTTTCCTTGGCGCTTGGGCGTTGGGCATGCGTCGGTACTCGCGGGCGAAAGGTCGCGTAGCTTAACAAAAGCTGCACACCGGCCACCCCTGCCATATGGGCCAGTTCCCCCGCACCGGCATCGCATCGTTCGCCACGCGCGCGCCTGGTTGCGCGGCGCCATCGGCGCGTACCGGCCGGCGGACGCGCCTTCGACAGAAAAGGGTCAGCTGGATCTGCGCCCGGGATAGAGCGGCGGCAACGGCCCTGGCGGCGCTTCTTCGTCCATCCGCCAGGAAGGCCCACTGCTGAATGCCGCGCGCAGCGCGGTCCGTGCCGCGGTTCCATTGCCATCGGCCCAGCGCGCGCGGCGCAGCGCATCCAGCGCCTCGCGCTGCACGGCATTGCCCAGGCGCGTGGCCAGCGTGTCCAGGTCGGCGACCGGGGGACGGGCCATGCCACGCAGCGCCTGCTCGACGTCGTCCAGATCGCCGGTATCCAGCGCGCGTTTGAGATCGGCCAGCGAATGCGTGGCCGTGCCCGATGCGGGACGCCCCGCATCGTTTCCTGCCGGCAGGTCGCGGCGCGGCGCCGCACGCCGGCGGGCCAGCGCCCAGACCAGGGTCGCCAGCCACAGCAGGGCGAATCCCGCCGCCAGCAGCGGCCACGGCATCTTCGGCAGACTGCGGCCGCCCTGCAGCGCAATCGCGCCATCGCCGGACTGCGGCGCGGGCGCCGGGACGAGGGCGGTATCCGGCACGACGGGCGGCGGCATCGCAGCCGCAGTCCCCGGCGCCACCGGCAGGCTCAGGTCGGGCAACGCGACGGTCCTGGCCTCGGCGGCGCGCACGTCCCACCAGCGCAGGCGGATACCGGACACCACCAGGGTGCCGGACTGCTGCGGCACGATGGAATAGCGGCGCGTCAGCTTCAGTTGCGGGCCGTTGCCGTCGAAGGTCTCGTCGTACTGGACCGGTTCGGCGAATACCTGCGCGGCGTCGCCGAGCGCGGGCACCGGCAGGTCCGGAAACTGAGCGCGCGTGGCGCCGACGGCGGTGGCCTCCACTTCCAGGGTCGCCGCCTCGCCGACCCGCGCCGACTGCGGCGCGGCGGTGTAGCGCAGGCGCAGATCCTTCAGCGGCAGCCAGGGCTGCGGCGCGGCATCGGGCACGGCGCGCACCTGCAGGGTCTGGTCCGGTGCGCGCGCGCTGAGCGCGCCGTTGCCGCGCCCGAAGACATCGTCGAAGAAGCCGCCGGCACCGCGGCCGCTGAAGCGCGCGCCTTCCAGCCGCAGCGGGCCGCTGCGCTCGGGGATCAGCAGGAAACGCCGTTCGACCACGTTGTAGCGGCGGCCGCCGACTTCGCGCGACGAGCTGCGGTCCTGGCCCACGCGCTGCAGCGAGGCGGAGGCGGGCGTCGCCAGGTCCAGTTCGCCCGACGCCAGCTGGGTCGCGAAATACAGCCGCACCACCACGCCAACGCTCTGCTGCACGTAGGGTTGCGGGTCGTCGACTTCGGTTTCCACGAAGGCCGCCGCATCGCTGGCGCGGCTGGCCACCGGCGCGGCCTCGACCGTCAGCCGCAGTGGCTGGGTCTGCGTCGCACCGACGCGCAATGGCGGCACGTCCAACACGCCGCTGCGGCGCGGGCTGAGCACGACGCCGAACAGCGCGGTATTGCTGACGCTGCCGTTGACCAGGCGCGTCTGCCGCCCGCTGGTGCGCCCGCCCAGCGCGAAATCGGCCTGCAGCGGCGTGTAATCCGGCGCCGCGCCGGCCTGGTCGGTCTCGATGTTGAGGGTGACCACGCCGCCTTCGCCGATGTGGTCGCGATCCAGCCACGCGCGGGTCTGCGCCTGCACGCCGGCGGCGCTGGCCAGCAACGCGAACAACCACGCCATCATCAGAACGCTTCGCCGCTTCATCGCCCTTCCCGCCTGCGCCGCTCGTATTCGAGCTGGAATTTCGCCTTCAACAGATCGCCCGGCTCGTCGGGCACGCGCTGCATCCACGCTTCCATCGCCTGCCGCCGCTCGCGCTCCTGCGGACTCATCGCCGCCTGCGCCGCGCGCTTCGCGGCGTCGCCGTCGTTGTCCTGCTGCCGGCGCATCGCCTCGGCCATGCGCTCGCGCTGGGCCTGGTCGGCCTGCTGCTGGCCCCGGGCATCTTCCGCCTGCGGCGTTTTGCCCTGCTCGTCCGCCGAGGGCTGGCCCTTGCCGGGCTGCGGGGGTTGCGCGTCCTTCTGCTGCTGCGACGACTGCCCCTGCTGCGACGGGCTCTGCGATGGCGGATCCTGCGACCTGCCGTCCTGCGACTGCTGCCCGGGCGATGGCTTGCCCTGTTGTGTATCGGGCTTGTTCTGCTGGCCGCCACCCTGCTGCCCCGGCGGCGGCTTGCGCTTGCGCGCGGCATCGACCGCGGCACGGTTGGCCTTCGCATCGGCCATGCCTGGCGCCAGCTTCAGCGCATGGTCGTAAGCGTCGACCGCCTCGTCGTAAAGGCCCTGCCGCGCCAATGCGTTGCCCAGGTTGTACCAGCCCTGCGCGTTGTCGATGCCCTCGAAGCGACGCTGCGCGGCGGCGAAATCGCCCTTGCGGTAGGCCTCGACACCTTCGGCCAGACGCTGGTGGTCGCGCTGGTCGGCGCGCTGCCACCAGCCTCCGCTTCCGGCTGCCTGCGCAGGCATGGCCAGCGGCAGCCACAGGCACAGCACGACGGCGGCCAGTGCCTGCCGGCGCCGCCGGAATGCCAGCAGCGCGACCAGCATCAGCGGCGGCAGCAGCCAGTAGCCTTCGTCCTGCCAGGTTTTGCCGGCGCCGCGACCGGGCCGGTCGCCATCGGCCGCCTGCGGTTGCAGCACGCCCAGCGACTGCAGGTCCGCATCCGTGGCCGACAGCCGCGCGTAGCGGCCGCCGCCGGCGACGGCCAGCGAACGCAGCGCGCCTTCGTCCAGCCGGGCTTGGCCGATATGCCCCTCGCGGTCGCGATAGGCGGCTCCCACCGGCGTGCCCAGTCCCAGCGCCGATACCCGGTAGCCGTTCGCGCGCAGGCGCACGGCCTCGGCCCGCGCCGCGGCATCGGCGTGGTCGCTGACCAGCAGGATCGCGCCATCGCGCGCGCTGGCCTGGTGCAGCAGGTCACCGGCCCATTCCAGTGCCTTGTCCGCCCGCTGCCCGTCCACCGGCATGATGTCCGGCGCCAGCGCGTCTAGGAACAGCGCGACATTGGCGGCATCGTCGGTGAGCGGCGCCACGGTGAAAGGTTCGTCCGCATAGGCGACCAGCGCCACGCCGCCGCCCCGGCGTTCGCGCAGCAGCATCGCCAGCTTGGCGCGCGCCTGCAGCAGCCGGCTGGGCGGCAGGTCCGCCGCGCCGGTACGGCTGGACAGGTCCAGCACCACGACCAGCGGCGTCTTCGATTCCCACAATGGCCGCTCGACCTGGCGCCAGCTCGGCCCGGCCAGGGCCAGCACCGCCAGCAGCAGGCCGGCCAACAGGGCCAGCCATCCGCCGATGCCGTGCCTGCCGCCGCCCACCAGCAGGTGCGGCAGCAGGTGCGCGTCCACCGCACGGCGCCAGTCCCCGCGGCGGCGGCGCCGGTAGCGGCCACCAAGCAGCGCGGCCGGCAACAGCAACAAGGCCCACAGCCAATCGGGGCGGATGAAATGCAGGCTGTCCCAGAACGCGGTCATGAGCGACGCCCCGGCCAGGCCAGCGCCAGCATCCCCAGCAGCAGGGCCGCCGTCAGCGGCCACGCGTACCGTTCCAGGCGCGGACGCAGCGCCGGGCCGGCGCTGCGCACCGGCTCCAGGCGATCCAGCTCGGCATAGATGCCGGCCAGTTCGCGGGTGTCGCGCGCGCGGAAGAACCGCCCGCCGGTTTCGTTGGCGATGCGGGTCAGCGTGTCCTCGTCGATCTGGTCTTCGCCGCCCGGGACCTGCAGGCCGAACAGCGAGAATCCGCCGCTGCCGCCGAAGGCGATGGTGTGCACGCGCACGCCTTCGGCCTTGGCCAGCTCGGCCGCCTTCAGCGGGTCGAGCACGCCGGCGGTATTGACGCCGTCGGTCAGCAGGATCAGCACGCGCTGGCCTTCGGGCTGTTCGCGCAGGCGCTTGACCGCCAGCGCGATGGCGTCGCCCAGCGCGGTCTCGCGTCCGGCCAGCCCGACCACGCTGTCGCGCAGCTGCTCGCGCACGCTGGCACGGTCGCGGGTCAGCGGGGTAAGCGCATAAGCCCGTTGTCCGAACACCAGCAGGCCGATGCTGTCTCCTTCGCGACGATCGAGGAAGTCGGCCAGCACCGCCTTGGCCGCGGTGAGCCGGTCCACCACCCGGCCGCCAAGCTGCATGTCGTCCTCGCTCATGCTGCCGGACAGGTCCACGGCCAGCATCATCTGCCGTGCCTGCCGCGGCGGCTCGACCGCATCGCCCAGTTGCTGCGGCCGCGCGGCGGCGGCACACAGGCACAGCCACGCCAGCCACAACAGCACCGTGCGCAGCGAAGGCGCGCGCCGGCGCGGCGACGCCATCTGCAACCGCGCCGGCTCCCAGGGCACCCGCAGCGCCGGGCCGTTGCCGCTGCGCAGCGGCCACAACCCCATCAGCAGCGGCAGGGGTACGGCCAACCACAGCCATGGCCAGGCGAATTGCGGCAGGCCGCCCAGCAGCATGTGCAGGTGTTCCATCACCGGCGCCGCTCCATCAGGCCGATGAAGCGGCTGCGCGCCAGCGCGCAGGCACGCGCGGCCGGTGCGTCGTCGACCTCGCGGCGGAACCCGCCATCGAGCAGTACCCGCCCGTCGCCCTCACTGAAATCATGGCCCTGCCCGCCATCGAGAAAGCGCAGCCACGCCTCGCCCTGCAGCAGCGCGGCCTGCGGGTCGCGGTGGCGGGCCGCGCGTCGCAGCAGTTCCGATGCCATGCCGATGCGGGCGGCCGGGCCGGCCATTGCCGCCAGCGATGCGTCGAACAGGGATTCCCAGCGCCGGCGCCGACGCTGGCGGCGCACGCGCACCGCCACGACCACCAGCAGGACGAGCAGCATCGCGGCCAGCAGCAGCCACCAGCCCGGCGCTGGCGGCCACCAGCCGGGAGCCGCAGGCAGATGCACGTCGCGCAGCGGCAGGGAGGTGCCGATCATCCGCCTCCCCTCCCCGCGGCGGCGCCCAGCCAGGCATCGCTGACATCGTCGCAGGCCAGCACCTGCACCTGGATCCTGCGGCCCGGCAAGGCCTGGCACAGCGTTTCGACCGGGGCGACGAAGGCTTCATACCAGGCATCGCGCATCGCCCCGCCCGCCAGGTCCAGTTCCATGCGCCCGCCGGGTGCCACCACCGGCAGCAGGCATTCCGGCGGCTGCATCTCCAGCGGATCGACCAGCAGCAACAGGCGCACGTCCACGTGCATCGACAACGCCGACCAGGTGGCCGGCGCCACGGCCAGGGCGCTGGCCGGGTCCGCCAGCACCAGCGCCCGCGCGCCCGGATGCAGCAGGCGCGTCGCGCGCTCCAGCGCCGACTGCAGGCCGGCGCCGGCGGCGGACGGCGCTTGGTACCAGCGCACCAGTGCATCGAGCACGCGCAGCACGCCGCGCATGCCGCCGGCGGGCGGCACCAGCCCGTCTTCCCGGCCGCTGCACAATGCCGCCACGCGATCGCCGTCGCGCAATGCCGACCAGGCCGCGACCGCACCGGCGCGCGCGGCCTGCACCGACTTGAAGCGCGTGCGGGTGCCGAAGTACAGCGCCGGCGCGGTATCGGCCACGAGCAGGGTCAGCCGTTCGCGTTCGGCCTGGAACGTCTTGGTATGGGTGAAGCCGGTACGCGCGCTCAGCTTCCAGTCGATGTGGCGGGCATCGTCGCCGGCGACGTATTCGCGCGACTCGGCGTACTCCATGCCACGCCCGCGCTGCGCCGATGTCGCGCGCGCGGACACGCCGCGCAGCCCATGGCGTGGGTCGCGGCCCCGCATCGCCGAACGCCGCAGCGCGATCAGTTCTGCCAGCGAAGGCACGATGCCCTCGCCTTCGGATGGCGCAGGCGCGGCCTGTGCAGCCACCATGGCCGCCTCGCTCCCGCGCTCCGCATCGCGCCCCGCCGCCCTCATGCCGGTCTCAGGGCAGGGGCACGCGGTCGAGCAGCGCCGCGACCAGACGCTCGCCGTCCCAGCCCTCGGCCGCCGCTTCGTAGCTGGGCAGGATCCGGTGCCGCAACACGTCCGGCGCGACCGCACGCACGTCGTCCGGCGTCACGTAATCGCGCCCCGCCAACCACGCCTTGGCCCGTGCACAGCGCTCCAGCGCGATTGAACCGCGCGGGCTCGCGCCCCAGGCGATACGGCGCGCCAGCGACGCGTCATAGGCGGCCGCATCGCGCGAGGCCAGCACCAGTTCGACAAGGTAGCGCTCCAGCTGCGGCGCCATGTGCAGTTCCAGCACCGCGCGGCGCGCCTGTTCGACCTGCTGCAGCGACAGTTTTTCCAACTGCACGGGGGCCGCATCCATCTCGCGCAGCGCGCGCTCGCGCGCCAGCCGCAGGATCTCGGTTTCCGCGCCCGCATCCGGGTAACCGATGCGTACATGCATCAGGAAACGGTCCAGCTGCGCCTCGGGCAGGGGGAAGGTGCCCTCCTGCTCGATCGGGTTCTGCGTGGCCATGACCAGGAACACCGTCGGCAACGGGTAGGTTTTCCGCCCCACCGTCACCTGCCGTTCGCCCATCGCCTCCAGCAGGGCGGACTGCACCTTGGCCGGGGCGCGGTTGATCTCGTCGGCCAGCAGGATGGGATGGAACACGGGACCGGGCTGGAATTGGAAGCGCCCTTCCTGCGGACGCCAGATATCGGTGCCGGTCAGGTCGGCCGGCAGCAGGTCCGGGGTGAACTGGATACGCGCGAAGCTGGCGTCGATGCGCGACGCCAGCGCGCGGATCGCCGTGGTCTTGGCCAGGCCGGGCGCCCCTTCCACCAGCAGGTGGCCATCGGCCAGCAACGCGACCAGCAGGCGCTCGACCAGTACCGACTGGCCGACGATTTCGGTGGCCAGGGCATCGCGCAGGGCGATGAAGGCCGCATGCAGGCCGTTCTCGGCGACCGGCGGTTCGGACATGTGCGGTGGCAGGTTCATAGGGGCAGTTTGACCGATCCGCGATGAAATGGTTCATCGCATGAGGCCTGCAGCAGGACCCGCAATGGGGAAGGCCGCCCTGCGGCGGCCTTCCCATGATCGCCGAGCCGGAGCTGGCTCAGTGCGGCTTGGCGACGCGCAGGATCTTCGGCGTCACGAACACCAGCAGTTCGGCCTTGTCCTTGCTGCGGCCGCGCTTCTTGAACAGGTTGCCCAGGAACGGCACATCGCCCAGGAACGGCACTTTGGCCACGCTGCTGCGGTCGTTGAACTCATACACGCCACCGATCACCACGGTCTGGCCATCGTCCACCAGCACCGCGGTATTGATCTCACGGCGGTTGATGACCGGCACGGTGCCGTAGTCGGTCACTTCCAGCATCCGGTCGACCTCGTCCTTCTTCACGTTCATGTTGAGGAAGACGCGGTTGTCCTGGGTGATGGTCGGCGTCACCTTCAGTTCCAGCAGCACTTCCTTGAACTGCACGTTTGCCGTAGGCGCACCACCCGCGCCACCGCCGCCGGAAATGGTGACGTAGCCGATTTCCTTGCCCTGCTTGATCACGCCTTCACGCTGGTTGGCGGTCACGATGCGCGGATTGGAAACCACCTCGCCACGGCCTTCCTCCTGCATCGCAGACAGTTCCACGTCCAGCGAGAAGCCGCCACGCAGCAGCGTGTAGGCGATGGCGCCAGCCGGACTCTCGGTGAACGTCTTGGCCGGCAGGTTCACGTTGAGTCCGCGGCCATCGGTCGTGTTGCCGATCGTACCGAGGGAACCGCCATAGGCATCACCGCGTCCTGCAGCATTCATGTTGTTGACGTTGACGCCGAACTTCGCACCGAGGTCGCGCGCGAAGGTGTCCGTGGCGATCACGATGCGCCCCTCGATCAACACCTGGTCGACCGGCCGGTCGATGACCGCGATCAGCTCGCGCATCTGCGCGATCTTCTTGGGGATGTCGCTGACCATCAAGGTGTTGGTGCGCTCGTCGGCCACGATCATGCCGCGCTGGGACAGGAAGCCGTTCTCGCGCTGACCACCATTGGCACCACCACCACTGCCGCTATTGCCGTTGTTGCCAATCCCCTTGGCTTCGGTCAGGGCTTTGAAAATCGCTTCCGCATTGTGGTAGTTGATCTGGATGTATTCGGTCACCAGGCCTTCGCGCTCTTCCAGCGCGATGCGCGCGTCTTCCTTTTCCTGCTCGAACTTGGCCAGCTCCGGCTGCGGCGCGACCCAGATCACTCCGCCATCGCGGCGCTTGTCCAGGCCCTTGGCGCGCAGGACGATGTCCAGCGCCTGGTCCCAGGGCACGTTGACCAGGCGCAGGGTCACGCTGCCCTGCACGGTATCGGAAGCGACCACGTTGAGGTTGGACTCCTCCGCGATCAGCTGCAGCACGGTACGCACCGGCACGTCCTGGAAATTGAACGTCACCGGGCGCCCGCTGTAGCCGCGGGCGGCAACCGTCGCCGCGGCCTGCGCCACGGTCCGGGTGGTAACCGCACCGGTCGCGGCCTGCTCCTGACGGGGCGAAATCTCCACCACGTACTCGTTGCCGGACTGGTAGGCCAGCGACTCGAACGCTCCCTGGGTGCTGAGTACCAGCTGCGAGCCATGGCCCGACGGCCTGGCGTCGATGCGCTGCACCGGCGTGGCGAAATCCACCACGTTCAGCGGACGCTGCAACTCAGCCGGCAGTGTCGCATTGCCCATGTCGACCACGACGCTGTTGCCCTGCGTCCGCAGGTCGGGGCTGGCGCCCTGTCCGTCGAACTGGAGGACCAGGCGGCCGGCACCGTCGTCGCCGCGCTTGAAGTCGACCTTGGTGATCGCGACGGTCGCCGCAGGCTGCGCCGCAACGGACGGAACAGCGTCCGCGGCAAAGGCGGCGAACGGAGAGCCGCAGACCAAGGCCAGCGCAACTCCCAATGCGCGGGCATGGACCATCGCTTGGCGCCGGGCGGGACGCAGGCTCAGGGCTTTGGAAAAAGTCATCGTGCTATCCCCAATAATCATTCATCGATCGTCAAGTGCCAGCGAAGCCGGACGTTCCAGCCAGCCGCCGGCACCATCGGGCACCAGTTCAATCAGCTCAATGCCGTCCTCGCGCACGCTGGTGACGCGGCCATCGCTCTGCCCCAGGTACACGCCCGGACGGACGCGGTAGGTCACCTTGTCCGGCCCCATCACCAGCGCGACCATGCCGGCGCCGTTGCCGATCGTCCCGACCATGTCCAGGCTGTCGAGCGGGAAGGCTTCCAGCGGCTCCTTGCGCCGGTTCGGATCCGGCCGCAGCGCGCTGTTCCCTTCCGGATTGGCCCAGGCATCGCTGAACGGATCGCGCAGCCCCTGCGCCGAATACTCGAAGGTCTCGAACTGCTGCATCACCGGCAGCGGATCCAGCGGCGTGGCCGGGCGCGCACGCACGTCGGCCACCCACTTCTCAAGATTGGGCGCATCGCCCGGCGTGCTGGTGATGTCGCGCGAACAACCGGTCGCGGCCAGCAGCAGAACCGCCGCACCGAACGCCCGGATGCGAAGGGAACCATTCATCACCTGCCCCCCTTCTTGCGTGCCGCTTCTTCATCGGCGGCCTTCTTTTCCTGGTCTGCCAGCTCGTTGTCGTCCAGATAGCGGTAGGTCTTGACCGTTCCCGACAACTCGAGCGCGCCGCTGCGCGCGGAGATACCGGCCTTGGGATCCCGCGGCTTCAGGTTGATGTCATGCATGGTCAGGATCACCACGCGCGGCAACGAGGCCACGCCGCTGACGAAGGCGCCGAACTGGTGGTAGCTGCCCACCAGGCGCAACGCTATCGGCTTCTCGGCATAGAACTCCTCGAGCTGTTCGTCGCCGGGCTTGAACAATTCATTGTTCAGGCCGCTGGACAGCGCCGTCTGCGATACGTCGATGATCAGGTCGGGCATCTCGGTCTTGCTGGGCAGCTGGCGCAGCATCTGCTGCAGCACCTGTTCCATCTGCGCGAGCTGCTGCTTGAGCGGCTCGAGGTTGACCGCACGCTTCTGCTCTTCCTCGAACTTGGCGCGCAGCTCCACTTCCTTGGCTTCCAGCCCTTCCAGCTCCTCCGCCGCGCCGCGGATCACCAGCAGGTAGGAAAGGCCGAGGATCAGCACCGCCAGCAGGGCGCAGAACACCAGCTTGGGGCCCTGCGGCCAGTTGCCGATGTTGTTGAGGTCCAGATTGTTGAAACCACTCTTCTTCTGGCTCACGGGCGGGCCTCCTTCTGCGCCGTGTCGGCGGCAGGGGCTGCCACCGCGGGCGCTGCCGTGGCCGATGCGGCGGCCCCTGCTTCAGCCTGCTGCGCCGCGTTCTCGCCGGGCGCCGGCAGTCTCACCCTCAAGGTGAAGACGTAAGGCAGCGACTTGATGTCCACCGCCGAACCCGAGGTTTCCTGCGCCTTGGCCTCGATCACCGTCAACTCCGGATTGGACATCCAGCCCGAGCCTTCCAGGTTGCGCATATAGGTACTGACCCGCGCGTTGGACTGCGTGCGGCCCTCCAGCGTCAGGGTCTCGCCTTCCTGCTTGAGCGCGGTCAGAACCACGCCGTCGGGAATGGTGCGCACCAGCGCATCGAACAGATGCACCATCTGCGAACGCTTGCCCTGCAGTTCCTCGATGACCTGTTTGCGGGCGAGCAGGCGCTTCTTCTGGCTGTCGAGCCGGTCGATCTCCTTGTTCTGCTCCTTGACCTTGGCGATCTCGGCCTCGAGGTAGGCGTTGCGCTCGTTCTGGCCGCTGACCTGCCCGTCGTAATAGAAATACAGCAGCAGCGACAGCAGCACGCCCGCGACGGCGGCCAAGCCCAGCATGGCGTAGAACTCGCGCTGGCGCTGTTTGCGCCGTTCGGCGCGCCATGGCAATAGATTGATGCGTGCCATCAGTCGAACCCCCGCAGGGCCAGGCCGGTGGCGATCATCAGGGCCGGGGCATCCTGGGCCAGCGCATGCGCCTGCACCTTCTGCCCCAGCGTCATCTGCGCCAGCGGATTGGCCACCGACGTACTCACCCCCAGCTGCTCCTCGACCATCGTCGGCAGGCCCGGCAGCGAAGCGCAGCCGCCAGCCAGCACGATGTGGTCGACGCGATTGAACTCGCTGCCGGCATAGAAGAACTGCAGCAGGCGGCCGATCTGCTGGACCGTGGCCTCCTTGAACGGCTCCAGCACCTCGACTTCATAGCTCTCCGGCAGGCCGCCCTGGCGCTTGGCCAGCCCGGCCTCCTCGTAGCTCAGGCCGTAGCGGCGCATCACCTCGTCGGTGAGCTGCTTGCCGCCGAACACCTGCTCACGGCTGTACAGGCTGCGTCCGCCGCGCAGGACGTTGAGCGTGGTCATGGTAGCGCCGATGTCCACCAGCGCCACGACGCCGTCACTGGCCACCGGCAGCTCGCTGGCCACCAGCGCGAAGGCGTTCTCGATCGCGAACGCCTCCACGTCCATGACCTTGGCCGTCAACCCGCCCAGTTCCAGCGCCGACTGGCGCAGTTCGACGTTTTCCGAGCGCGAGGCCGCCAGCAGCACCTGGACCATTTCCGGGTTGTTGGGCACCGGCCCGAGTACCTCGAAGTCCAGGCTCACTTCCTCGATCGGATACGGGATGTAGTTCACCGCCTCCAGTTCGACCTGGGCTTCCATGTCGGCCTCATCCAGCTCGGCCGGCATCGGGATCACCTTGGTGATCACCGCCGAACCGGCCACCGCGGCCGCCGCGCCCTTGGCGCGGGTCCCCGAACGCGCCACCGCGCGGCGGATGGCCTCGCCAACCGCCTCGACCTCGACGATGTTCTTTTCCACCACCGCATTCGGCGGAAGCGGTTCCACGGCGTAATGTTCCACGCGAAAGCGGTTGCCGCTGCGGGCGAGCTGAAGCAGCTTCACCGCAGTCGAACTGATGTCAACACCGATGATCGGTGGCTGACTCTTTGGGATAAGCCCCACGGTTTCTCCCCTGCCGACGGGCACTTGGACGCATGTGTTGCGCCCGCGCATTAATAATGAATTTTTAGCGGTTGGCAACCGCTCCGCATGCAGGCCGAGAAACCCGTCACGTCAGCGAAGCCACCCCCAACTGCTTGTCCCCAGAAACGGCCCCAGCCATTCCTCGGCGTACTCTATACTCTGCGGCCACGAAATCCGCAATCGGGATCCTGCTTGATGCCCCGTTTCCGCCGCTGGCTGCGCTGGCTGCTGGCCCTGTTCGTTGCCCTGGCCCTGGTTGGCGCGATCGCCGCAGGCGCCCTCTATTACGTCGTTTCCTCGAAGCTACCCGACGTGCAGGCCCTGCGCGAGGTGGAACTGCAGGAGCCGATGTACGTCTATGCCAGCGACGGCAAGCTGATGGCCGTGTTCGGCGAGACCCGGCGCTACCCCATCGAGATGAAGGACGTGCCCGAACGCCTGAAGCAGGCGTTCCTTGCAACCGAGGACGCCCGCTTCTACGAACACGGCGGCGTCGACTACAAGGGCATCGCCCGCGCGGTATGGCTGCTGGCCACCACCAACGACAAGCGCGTGCCGGGTGGCTCGACCATCACCCAGCAGGTGGCCCGCCAGTTCTTCCTCAGCTCCGAATACAGCTACACCCGCAAGCTGGCCGAGATCCTGCTGGCGCGGAAGATCGAGAGTGAACTGAGCAAGGACGAGATCTTCGCGCTGTATCTGAACAAGAGCTTCTTCGGCAACCGCGCCTATGGCATCGGCGCCGCGGCCGAGTACTACTACGGCAAGAAGCTCGGCGAGCTGGACCTGGACGAGATGGCCTCGCTGGCCGGCATTCCCAAGTTCCCGTCCAGCGGCAACCCGATCAGCAATCCGGAGCGCGCGCGCCAGCGCCGCGACAACTATGTCCTGCAGCGCATGGCCGACCTGGGCTTCATCGGCCAGGCCGAGGCCGATGCGGCCAAGGCGGTGCCGATGCACGCCACGCCGCATGAGCCGCCGATCGAGGTCAACGCCCCCTACGTGGCCGAGATGGTGCGCCAGGAGATGATCGCCCTGCACGGTGGCGACGTTCTCAACAAGGGCTACCGGGTCACCACCACCATCGACAGCCAGATGCAGGAAGCGGCCAACATCGCCGTGCGCGACGGCCTGCTGCTGTACGACCACCGCCACGGCTGGCGTGGACCGGAACAGCATTTTGACGTTCCGGCCGATGCCGACGCCGCGGCGCTCGCCCGCCATATCGCCGCGATCCCGTCGCAGTCCGGGCTGCTGCCTGCCATCGTTTCGGCGGTCCATGCCGACGGCAGCATCAGCGTAGTGCTGGCCAACCGGGCCGAACTGGTCCTGCCGGTGGCCGCCAGCCGCTGGACCACGCGCACCCCGGCCAAGCTGGTCGTGCGCGGCGACCTTGTCCGCGTGCGCAGCGGCGAGAAGGAGGACGAGTGGCTGATCGAGCAGCTGCCGCTCGGCCAGGCCGCGCTGGTCTCGCTGGACACCGGCAATGGCGCCCTGCGCGCCCTGGTCGGCGGCTTCAGCTTCGCCGGCAACAAGTTCAACCGCGCCACCCAGGCGCGCCGCCAGCCGGGCTCGAGCTTCAAGCCGTTCCTGTACGCGGCCGCCTTCGACAAGGGCTTCAATCCGGCCTCGATCGTGCTCGACGCGCCAGTGGTGTTCCGCGACCGGCGCGGCAAGACCTGGGAGCCGAAGAACGACGGCGGCGGCTTCCGCGGCCCGATGCGCCTGCGCGAAGCGCTGGTGCAGTCGCGCAACCTGGTGTCGGTGCGCCTGCTGGACAGCATCGGCGTGGATTTCGCCCGCCGCTACATCAGCGAGTTCGGCTTCCAGGAAGCCGAGCTGCCGCCGAATCTGTCGATGTCGCTGGGCACCGCCTCGCTGACGCCGCTCTCCGTCGCGCGCGGCTACGCGGTGTTCGCCAACGGCGGCTCGCGCGTGGATACCTGGGCCATCGACGAGATCAGGGACCGCGACGGCACCGTGGTGTTCAAGGAGAACCCGGTGCTGGCCTGCCGCGGCTGCGGCGGCGCCGCCGGTACGATGCCGGCCAGCCAGGTCGTGGACGGCTTCAATTTCGGCGCCGAGGCCACGCCCGCACCGGCCAGGCCCGACGCCGTCGCCAGCGAAGCCGAAGCCAAGGCCGAGCCGGCGGCACCGGACCCCGACGCCCGCACCGCGCCGCGCGCGATCGACGAGCGTACCGCCTACCAGCTGGTGTCGATGATGCGCGACGTGGTCCAGCGCGGCACCGGCACCGCGGCCAAGGTGCTGGGCCGCGAGGACGTGGGCGGCAAGACCGGCTCGACCAACGACCACCGCGATGCCTGGTTCTCCGGCTTCGGCGGCGCGCTCGCCACCACCGTCTGGGTCGGCCGCGACGACTTCCGCTCGCTGGGCTACCGCGAATACGGCGGCCGCGCAGCGCTGCCGATCTGGATCGACTACATGCGCGTGGCGCTGAAGGACGCGCCGATCGCCAGGAACGACCCGCCCTCGGGCATGGTGGAAGCCACGATCAACGGCGCCACCGAATGGATCAAGGTCGAGGATCTGGACCGGATGCAGGAATTCGACTTCGACCAGCACGACCAGCAGGCCGACGACGCCGCGTTCGATATCTTCTGACGCACGCCGGGAAGGCGGCACGGGCCGCCTTCCCGCACCGGCCCGGGTTCCGGCGCGGGCCGCCGACAACCAGGGGACGAACGATGCCACGCCCGCTACCGAATGCACAACGCGGCAGCCGCGAGCGGCTGCTGATCGCCCAGGAAGCCGCCCGCCTGGTCCGTGAAAGCGGCATCCACGATCTCGACCAGGCCCGGCGCAAGGCGGCCGGCCGGCTCGGCATCCACGACGAAGCGCGGTGGCCGCGCCAGGCACAGGTCGAAGAGGTGCTGCGCGAGCAGCAGCGCCTGTTCGACATGGACTCCCAGCCGGCGGCGCTGCGCGGACATCGCGAATCGGCCGTGCAGGCCATGCAGTTCCTGTATGCCTTCCATCCGCGCCTGGCCGGCGCGGTGCTCGCCGGCACCGCCGATGGCGGCAGCCCGGTGGTCCTGCACCTGCATTGCGACGACACCGACGCCGTACAGCGCTTCCTGCACGAGCAGCGCATTCCCGCCGAGGCGCGCACGTCGCTGCTGCAGCTGGCCGGACAGGCATCGCGGCAACGTTATCCGGGCTGGGAATTCGCCGCCGACGGCATCGCCTTCGAATTGATCGTGCTGCCCGAGGACGCCCTGCGCCATCCGCCGGTTTCCAGTGACGACGGACGACCGCTACCGAGGGCGACGCTGGCGCAGCTGCGGCAGCTGCTGGAAACCCCTTCCAGCCAGAATGCCGCGGATTCCAGGTGAGGCATGCGGGTACATCGCATCGGCATCCACCGGATCGCCATCACCGCTGCGGCGGTATCCGCCGCCGTCGCGCTCGCCCTGATCCTCCCGTTTTCCCGCCGCCCCACCCTCCCGGTCGCGACGCCCTGGATTCCGCTGCCCTCCATTCCACTGGGCCAGACCGACGCTGACAGCCGTTGGCTGCTCTGGTATGCCGGCAACCGTCCGCTGGAGGCGAACCTGGCCCTCCGGTGCGGGAACCCGGCGCGCGGGCGCGATACCGGCGCAGAGCTCGACACCTATTCCATCTACACAACCGAAAGCTGGGATCGGCCCTACATCCACGCGGTGTTGCAGGTGCAGGCGAGCACGATAACGGTCCGGTTCCAGACAGATGTCCCGCCACCCCGGGAACTGCCGCCACCGCCCGGGCACCGTCCGTTCGCATCCGACGCCCCGGGCCCGGTCACGGTCCGCAGCCTTCCCAGGCAGCAGATGGAGGAGATCCGTGCGGCGTGGGCATCCGAGGCGCTATGGCTCTCGCCGCAGGTCGTTCCAACCGGGACGCCCGCGCCGCGGCTCGATGGCCACACCCTCTTCCTGGAGGCCTGCGTGAACGGGCACTACGCCGCGCGGAAACGCGATTCAGGGAGCGAGGAGGAAGTCCGCCTGTGGCACCTGCTCCACTCTCTGCACCAGGAAGGCGCGCCCACGATGCCATGAACGAAGAACCCCGCCGGAGCGGGGTTCCTTGCTGCCGTGCAGGCGCATCGCTGCGCCGACGGACTTACTTGTAGTCGCGCACGTCGTGGCCGGTATAGACCTGGCGCGGGCGGCCGATCTTCATTTCCGGATCGACCTGCTGCTCCAGCCAGTGCGACACCCAGCCGGCGGTGCGGCCGAGGGCGAACATGACGGTGAACATCTCGGTCGGGATCTGCAGCGCCTTGTAGATGATGCCGCTGTAGAAATCGACGTTCGGGTACAGCTTGCGGGCGACGAAGTAGTCGTCCTGCAGCGCCGCCTGCTCCAGCTTGATGGCGACGTCGAGCAGCGGATCCTTGAGGTTCAGCTGCTCCAGCACGCTCTGGGTCATCTTGCCGATGACCTTGGCGCGCGGGTCGAAGTTCTTGTAGACGCGGTGGCCGAAGCCCATCAGGCGGAAGCCGGAGGTCTTGTCCTTGGCCTTGAGTACGGCGGACTCGACGTTGTCGGCGCTGCCGATCTCTTCCAGCATCTTCAGCACGGCTTCGTTGGCGCCGCCGTGGGCCGGACCCCACAGCGCGGTGACGCCGGCGGCGACCGAGGCATACGGATTGGCGCCAGTGGAGCCGACCAGACGCACGGTCGAGGTCGAGGCGTTCTGCTCGTGGTCGGCGTGCAGGATGAACAGCAGGTCCAGCGCCTTCACCACGTTCGGGTTCAGCTCGTACTTGCCGTCGGCCGACTCGAAGGTCTGCTTCAGGAAACGGCTGACGTAGTCCAGCGAGGTGTCCGGGGTGTTGGCCGGCAGGCCCTGCCCATGGCGGTAGATCAGCGACGACAGGGTCGGCACCTTGGCGATCAGGCGCACGGCGGCCTTGCGGCGCTGCTCGGCGTCGGCCAGGTCCAGCGAAGCGTGGTACTTGGCCGACAGCTGCGCGATCGAGGCAGCCAGGATCGCCATCGGGTGCGCGTCCTTGGCGAAGCTGCCGATCAGCGTGTTGATCGACGCGTCGACACCGGCCTCTTCGGCCAGCTCGGCCTCGAAGGCCTTCAGCTGCGCGGCGTCCGGGCGCTCGCCATTGACCAGCATGTAGGCCACTTCGACGAAGCTGGACTTCTCGGCCAGCTGTTCGATCGGGTAACCGCGGTACAACAGCACGCCGTTGTCGCCATCGATGTAGGTGATGGCCGACTTGCAGCTGGCGGTGGCGGTGTAACCGGAATCGTAGGTGAAGAGACCGGTTTCCTTGGTCAACTTCGAGATATCGACACAGTCGTTGCCCAGGACGGGTTTGACTACAGGCAGAACGACCGACTTGTCGCCGGCGTTGAGCGTGACCTGATCAAGATCGGACACAGTGTGCGCTCCTCAAGTGGAAGGCGCCTGTCCTGACGAGGAATGACGGGCAGGCGCGTGAAAGAAGTTCCGCGGTTTTCCACCGCGGATTCACGCCATTATCGCACAGCAGCATTTGCCGGTTGCCAGACGAAAGTCCTATGGACGGCGCATGCCTGCGACACAGCGTCGCGATCACGCCGCCTGCGGGTACGCCGGAGTTCAGGCGGCCGGTGAACGGCATGGAAGCTCCGGCGGGAAGCATTCGCTGCATCAGCAATGCCGCCGGCGAACGACTGCCAGGGAATGACAGGCACCCCGAGGCGGCCGGCGCGGTCGCGGCGTCGGCTTGCGGTTGGCGCACGGCTCGCCGCCATGGAAGAAGGCGGCAACAAAACAGCGGCCCCGCCCCGCGCCGCCGCGGGGGTGGGTGGTTTTAACAAATCCCCCCCCCCCCGCCCCCGG